>NZ_MJGT01000062.1:0-46920 GCF_001864975.1 Curtobacterium sp. MMLR14_002 | reverse complement strand
GCGCCTCCCGTCCGCTCGTCCTGCGTCCACCACCACCCGCCGGCCGCCGCGCCGGACCGCCAACCTGCACGACCGTTGCGGGTTTCCGTATCCGCACCCGGGTGTCCGCAAGGGACCGCACCGCGCATTGACCCTCCCGCTGGCCACGGCGATGGTTGGAACCGCGGGGGAGAGTACCCACTCACCCGCGGCAAGCAGGCGGCGTCGTACCCGCGTCCCGCTGCTCGACCGACGACGGTCACCGTCGTCGATGCGTCATCCGAGGACGCGCCGCTCGTCTCGACGAGCCACCACCCGACAGCAACCCTGACCCGA
This sequence comes from Curtobacterium sp. MMLR14_002, assembly GCF_001864975.1. NCBI lineage: Bacteria > Bacillati > Actinomycetota > Actinomycetes > Micrococcales > Microbacteriaceae > Curtobacterium > Curtobacterium sp. MMLR14_002. The sequence continues at coordinate 46,605 of NZ_MJGT01000062.1, read as the reverse complement.
CAGGACCGCGCCATGCCCGCACGTACCGTTCGCCCTGCAGACCCGAGGGTCTCCGTCGTCATCCCGGCACGGAACGAGGCCCGCAACCTCGAGATCATCCTCCCGAAGCTCCCGCCCGTGTACGAGGTGATCCTGGTCGACGGCAACTCCGTCGACGACACCATCGCCGCCGCCCAGCGCGTGATGCCCGACATCCGCGTCGTGCACCAGACCCGCAAGGGCAAGGGCAACGCCCTGGCCTGCGGCTTCGAGGCCGTCACCGGCGACATCGTCGTCATGTTCGACGCCGACTGCTCCGCGGATCCCGACGAGATCCCGCGGTTCGTCCAGGCACTCGTCGACGGCGCCGACGTCGCGAAGGGCACCCGGTACTCGCTCGGCGGTGGCAGCGACGACATCACGATCGTCCGGAACATGGGCAACCGCGGCCTGAACATGCTCTGCAACATCATCCTCGGCACCCGCTACAGCGACCTCTGCTACGGCTACAACGCCTTCTGGGCGGACGTCCTGCCGGAGATCGGTCTGCTGTCGTCCGAGCTGCCGAAGCCGGCCGACGGTTCGATGCTGTGGGGCGACGGGTTCGAGATCGAGACCGTCCTGACCTGCCGCTGGTCGGCCGCCGAGCTTGCGATCACCGAGGTGCCGAGCCACGAGAAGCTCCGCGTGCACGGTTCGAGCAACCTCAACGCCGTGACCGACGGCATCCGCGTGCTGAAGTCGATCATGCACGAGCGTCGTCGTGCCGCGATCGGCCGTGCCGAGGTCCGTCGCGCGGCGATGAGCGTCGTGCCGCCGGCCGAGCAGCTCGCCGCGCCGGCTGCTGCGCACGTCGCTGCGCCGGTTGCCGCTGCGCCCGTCGCTGCGGCGCCGGTCGCTGCGTCCGTCGCGACCCCCGTCGCTGCGTCCGCCGTCGCCGGGGCGTCCGTTGCCGGGGCAGCCGTCGTCGCGTCCGTCGTCGCCCTCGAGGAGGACGTCGCGTGACGACCGTCGCGGTCGTCATCTGCGCCTACACCCAGCAGCGCTGGGGTGACCTGCAGGACAGCGTCGAGTCGGCCAAGCGCCAGCCCGAGGCCCCCGAGGTCGTCGTCGTCATCGACCACGAGCCCGAGCTCCTGGCCCGCGCCGCCGCGCGCTGGCCGGAACTCCGGGTCGTCCCGAACACCGAGGACCGCGGACTCTCCGGGGCCCGGAACACCGGTGTCGCCCTGACCGACGCCGACGTCGTCGCGTTCCTGGACGACGACGCCACCGCTGACCCCGACTGGCTCGGGCACATGCTCACCGCGCTCGAGGACCCCGACGTCGTCGGTGTCGGCGGTCGTGCCACGCCGTCCTGGCCGACCGCGACCGGCCCCGGCCCGTACGCCGACGAACTGCTCTGGATCGTCGGGTGCTCGTACCGCGGGCTGCCCGAGACCCCGGGCGACGTCCGCAACGTCATCGGGTCGAGCATGGCGTTCCGCCGCGACGCGATCCTGCTCGCCGGCGGCTTCCGCTCCGGCATCGGCCGCGTCGGCAACCAGCCGCTCGGCTGCGAGGAGACCGAACTCTGCATCCGCATCGCCCAGGCCCGTCCCGGCGCGCGGATCCGGCACGAACCGCGCTCGAACGTCTCGCACCGGGTCTCGCCGGACCGCGTGACGATGCGCTACCTGCGCCGCCGCAGCTACTACGAGGGCATCTCGAAGGCCGTGCTGAGCCGTCGGGTCGGCACCGGCGACTCGCTCGCCAGCGAGTCGACCTACCTGACCCGGGTGATCCCGGGCGCCGTGCTGCGCGAACTGCGCCACGTCGGTCGTGGCGGAGGCCTGCGGGCGTACGCCATCGCGCTCTCCGTCGTCTCGACGGTCGCGGGCTACGCAGTCGGCCGGGTCCTCGGCACCGTCGTCGTGCGGACCCCGCCCGCACCCGCACCGCTCCCGCAGCCGGTGGGCACACCGTGACCCGCGCGACCCTGGCGATGGTCCTCTCGCCGGTCGTGACCGGGCCGCTCGTCCCCACCTGGGACGGCGCGCTCTGGGTCGGCGAGGTCGACCGTGCCGACGTGCACGCGTCGAGCCACCGGGACGTCATCGCCCTGCAGGGATCCGCCGGGTACGGGCGTGCCCGCCTGCTCGTCCGCGACCACGGCGAGCCGCTCGGTTTCGTCGAGGCCGAGATCACCGAACGCCGCCGCATCGGCGGCACCATCGACGTCCGTGCGCTCCAGCGCGCGATCCGGCCCATGCCGGCACCCGAGCGTCGGCCGGCAGCAGGTCTGGTGCTGCCGTCCGTCACCGTGGTGCTCTGCACGGACGGCGCCGCCGGCACGACCATGCGGTCGGTGCTCGCCAACGGGCACGCCGACTTCGACGTCGTCGTCGTCTCGCACGGCGCCGACGACGGCGGCGTGGCGACGGTCGACATCAGCGGACGTCGCGTCACCACCATCCCCGCGCCCGAGCGCGGCCTCGCCGCCGCGCGGAACGCCGGCCTGCTCGTCGCGACCGGCGACGTCGTCGCGTTCGTGGACGAGGGTGCCGTCGTGGACGGCGACTGGATCGCCGCCATCGCCCGTGCCTTCGCGGCCGACCCCGACGTGGCCTGCGTCACCGGGCTCGTGCCGAGTGCCGAGCTCCGGACGCCGGCGCAGCGCTGGCACGACGACCGCACCCCCGGTGGGCGGACCGTCCACCGGCGGGTGTTCCGGCTCGACGACTCGGTCGACGACCTCCCGCTGCACCCCTTCGCCGCCTCGGCCTACGGCACCGGCGCGAACCTCGCCGTGCACCGCGCGACCGCGCTCCGGATCGGCGGGTTCGACACCGCCTTCGGTCCCGGCACCCGCGTCGGCGGTGGCGACGACCTCGACCTCTTCACACGACTGCTGTTCGCCGGATCCGCGATCGCCGTCGAACCGGCCGCGATCGCGTGGCAGCGATCGGCGGACGACGTCGCGTCGCTCCGCGCCGCCGCTGCCGCGCACGGCCACGGACTCGGAGCCTGGATGACCAAGAACGCACTCGACCGCGACACGCTGACCGCCTCGGTGGACGCGGCGCCGGAGGCCATCAGCGCCTTCGCACGCCTCGGCCTCGAGCAGGGCGACGACGCTGCCGACGCTGCTCCGGCGAACGGCCACGGGACGGGCGCCGCGCGTGACGCGGACAGCGTCGACGCCGTCGACGCGGAGTTCGCGGCGACGAAGCGTCGGTTGCGTCGCGTCGAGCGGCGCTCCGTGCTCACCGCACCGGTCCTGGCGCTCCGCGAACGCATGGGCGGCGCGGGGACGATCGACCGGACGGCGCACGGTCGCCACGAGCTGCAGCGCGGCCTCGACACCGCGGGTCCGGCACGACCGATCCCGGGTGGCGCGATGGGCCCGGTGGCCCGACTCGGCGCCGCCGCGATCGTCGTGCTGACGCTCGTGCTGGCCGCCGTCGGCAGCGTCGTCGAGCTGCCCACGCTGCGGGCGAGCGCCGTCGCGGTCTTCCTGTTCGCGCTGCTCGGGGTCGCCCCGATGCTGCTCGTCCGTCCGATGTCCCTCGCACGGTTCGCCGTCCTCGCCGTCACCGGGTCGCTCGTCGGCACGATCGGCATCGGCTACACCATGGCGACCTTCCACATCTGGGCGCCGACGGTCCCCTTCGTCGGTGTCGTCGTGCTCACCGCGGCGGCGCTCGCCGTCTCGGTGCCGCGTGACCTGGCGGAGCTCCGTCGCGCCGGCCTCGTGCGCCGGGAGACCGCCCGGCCCCGGTGGAGCACGACCGCCACCGTGACGGCGCTCTCGCTCGGCGGGCTCGTCGTCGTGGTCGTCGCCGCGCTCACCCACATGGGCGACCCGGTGCCCGCAGGCCTGTTCGGCTCGCTCGGCCCCGGCCTGGTCGTCGGCCTCGTGCTCGTCGTCGCCGCGGCGGTCATCGCCCTGGTCCGCGGCCGCGCGCTCGCCGTGCCCGTCGTCGTGCTCGGCGGTGTCGTGCAGCTCGCCCAGGCGATCACGTACGGCGTGCCCACCGTGACCGCCGCCGCGCGGCACATCGGTGTCGTCGAGTACATCCGCCAGTTCGGTGGGACCAACCCGTCGGCCGACATCTTCCAGACCTGGTCCGGCCTGTTCGCCGGCGCGGCCTGGGTGGCCGACGTCGGGGGCATCGTCAACACGATCCTCATCGCCGCGTGGGTGCCGGTCCTGCTCGCCTTCAGCACGACCATCGCGGTCGGGGTCCTGGCGGCGCACTGGCTGCCCGGCGCCCGTCGGCCGTGGATCGCGGCGCTGCTGACCGCGATGACCGGTTCGCTCAACACCACGTACTTCTCGCCGCAGTCGACCGGCATCCTGATGTCGATCGTGATCCTCGTGCTCGCCACCGGACCGCTGCGCGATGCCGCCGTCACCACCGCCGACGGCTCCGTCGCCGCCAAGCCGCGGGCACGGCGCGTGGGGCTCTCGCGGATCGTCGCGATCACCCTCATCGGCATCGTGCTCGCCGTGACCCACCAGATCTCGCCGTACCTGACGGTCGCCGCACTCGTCACGCTCATCGTGTTCCGGATGCTCCGCCCCTGGTGGCTGCCCGTCGTCGTGCTCGTGCCGGCGGTGGTCTTCGCCGCGCTGAACGGTGACATCCTCGGGCGGTTCCTGTCGCTCGCGGCGGTCGGACGGGTGCTCGACAACGTGCAGCCGCCCGCGCACGACATGACGGTCCTGCCGAAGCCGCTCGTCACGCGTCTGGCGTTCGACATCCCGGCAGCCGCGCTCGTGGTGCTCGGACTCATCGCCGTGGTGACCGTCCTGATGCGGCGTGACCGGACGCACTGGGCGCTCCTCGCCACCGCCGCGAGCCCGATCTCGCTGCTCGTCGCCACGAACTACGGCCAGGAGGGCGTCTTCCGCGTCGTGCTCTTCGCGACGCCGTGGATCGCGATCCTGGCGGCGGCGCTCCCGATGCCCGCCGGTCGGTTCGCCCCGGTCGGGGCGGTCCTGCAGCGGGGGATGCGTCCGTCCGCGGTGCGGTTCGCGGTCGCCGGAGCAGCGGTGGCGGCGCTCGTCGCGATCGGTGCGTTCGGGCAGACCTCGCTCGACTGGAACCGCGTCATGACCCGGAGCCAGTCCGCGGCGACGCAGTACTACGACCGCACGGCACCCGCGGGCTCCGTGATGCTGCTCACCGGTTCGGCCAACGCCGTGCCGAGCAACACCGGCGCACGGTACTTCGACGTGGGCTACCTGTCCCGCGAAGCACTCGGCCCGTACCCGGACCCGACCGGCGGCTACGACGCCGAGGCCGACCTGTCGAACGTGACGCGGGAGCTCGTCGTGAACTGGTCGGCCACCGGCTACTACGCCCTGGTCGCGGAGCCCTTCGGCGCCTACGACGAGCGGTACGGCTACCAGAGTGACGCCGACTACCAGGAGCTCGCCGCCGCCATGGCGTCCTCGCCCTACTGGAAGCGGGTCTGGTCGTCGGGGACGACCGCGATGTACGAGCTGACGACGGAGGGCCTGCGCCATGCGACCGACTGAACCGACCTCCGACAGACCGCGACGGACGCGACGGGCCACCGTCGCGTCCGTCGCGGGCGTGCTCGCCACCGTGCTCGCCGTGCTGGTCGCGCCGAACCTCGTGGTGCAGCCCGCCGTGGCCGCGGCGGCCGACTGCAGCGCCGGGCGGGTGCTCAACGTCGTCGCCCACCCCGACGACGACCTGCTCTTCCAGGGCACGGACCTGCGGAAGGACATCGACGCGGGGCGCTGCGTCCGCTCGGTGATCGTCACCGCCGGTGACGCCGGCAAGCCCGACTGGTACTGGCAGGAACGCCAGGTGGGACTGATGGCCGCCTACGCGAGCATGGCCGGCGTCGACCCGGCGTCGACGACCGGCTCCACGACGGTCGCCGGACGGACCCTGCTCACCGAGACCCTGACCGCCGACCCGCGGATCAGCCTGGTCTTCATGGACCTGCCGGACGGCAACGTCGAGGGCAACGGCTTCTGGGCGAACGGCTACGAGAGCCTCCAGCGCCTGTACACGGGCGACATGGACACGCTGCACACCGTCGCCGATGCCCCGCACGCCGCCACGTACACGCTCGCGCAGCTCCGGGCGACGCTGCAGGGGATCGTGCAGGACTTCGCACCGACGGACATCCACACCCTCGACCACGAGGGCGAGTACGGCGACGGTGACCACAGCGACCACCACACGGTCGCGTACCTGACCGACCAGGTGCAGCAGCAGTACACCGGCGCGCACGGCTTCACCGGGTACATGGGGTACCCGATCGCCGACCGTCCGGCGAACCTGACGACGGCCGAGACCCAGGCGAAGGCCGACGCGTTCTTCACCTACGCCGCGCACGACAGTGAGACCTGCGCCTCGTACGAAGCCTGCTCGGCTCGACCCGAGACCTCGTGGCTCAGCCGGCAGTACACCGCTGGCTCGCCCGCGCCGACGGACCCCACCGACCCCACGGACCCGACCCCCGCACACAAGGACGTGACGGGTGCGGCGTCGGTGACGGCGAGTGCGGAGAACCCGGCTGATGGTCAGACGGCCGTGAAGGCGGTCGACGGTGTGGTGAGCGGGTACCCGGATGCGCCGACGGCGGAGTGGGTTGCGCCGTCCGGTCGTGCGGGGACGTGGATCCAGCTCGGGTGGGCGGGGGCGACGGTGTTGGACGCGGTCGACCTCGCTGATCGGCCGAACGCGGTGGACCAGGTGCTGGGTGGGACGTTGACGTTCTCGGACGGCTCGAGTGTGACGGTGCCGGCGTTGAACAACGGTGGTGCGGTGCAGCGGATCACGTTCGCGGCGCGCAGTGTCACGTGGGTGCGGTTCACGGTGACGTCGGTCAGTGGCGGGACGCAGAACGTCGGACTCGCCGAGATCCGCGCGCTGGCCCCGGCCGACACGACGACGCCACCACCGACCCCGACCCGGACGGACGTGACGGGTTCGGCGTCGGTGACGGCGAGTGCGGAGAACCCCGCTGATGGCCAAACGGCCGTGAAGGCGGTCGACGGTGTGGTGAGCGGGTACCCGGACGCGCCGACGGCGGAGTGGGTCGCGCCCTCCGGTCGTGCGGGGACCTGGATCCAGCTCGGGTGGGCGGGGGCGACGGCGTTGGACGCGGTCGACCTCGCTGATCGTCCGAACGCGGTGGACCAGGTGCTGGGTGGGACGTTGACGTTCTCGGACGGTTCGAGTGTGACGGTGCCGGCGTTGAACAACGGTGGTGCGGTGCAGCGGATCACGTTCGCGGCGCGCAGTGTCAGGTGGGTGCGGTTCACGGTGACGTCGGTCAGTGGCGGGACGCAGAACGTCGGACTCGCCGAGATCCGGGCGTTCTCCCCGGCGAGCAGCGGCGGTACGACGCCGACGCCGACGCCGACCCCCACGCCGACGCCGACCCCCACGCCGACTCCGACGCCGACTCCCACCCCGACCCCCACTCCGGGCCTGCGGGACGTCACCGGCTCGGCCACCCCGACGGCGATCGCCGACAACCCGGCCGACGGCCAGACCGTCGCGAAGGCCGTCGACGGCGTGGTGTCCGGCCACCCGGTCGACCACACCGCCGAGTGGGCCGTGCCCTGGGGACGGACCGGCATCTGGATCCAGCTCGACTGGGCCACCCCGGTCGCGCTCCAGCGCATCGTCCTGCACGACCGTCCGAACAGCGACGACCAGATCACGAGCGGCACGCTGACGTTCTCGGACGGCAGCCAGGTCGCCGTGGGCGAGCTCCCGAACGACGGCAGCGCCCGGACGGTCGACTTCACCGCCCGCAACGTCACCTGGGTGCGGTTCACCACCACCGGGGTGTCGAACAGCACGATCAACGTCGGTCTCTCGGAGGTCCGCGCATGGGCAGCTGGATGACCCCGGACGATGACGGCCTCCGCCCCGTCGCCGAGCAGTTGGCCGCCGCGCACGGCGCCCCACCCGCGCACGGCTTCGGCACCTCCCGTCACCGCACGCCGCTCCGGACACGGGGACGACGGGTCGCGATCGTGGCCGCCGCCCTGGTGGTCGCGGTCGGTGCCGTCGCCGCGGCGACCACCGGCACGACGTCCGTCGGCCCCGGACCCAGCGGGGTCGCGATGCCGACCGGCGACGGGGACGGGGACGGCTGGAAGCGGGTGTTCTCCGAGGACTTCGACGAGTCCGCCCCGTCCGGCGGGTTCGAGGCGGCCTACGACGACCGGTTCACCGTCTACCACGGCTTCGCGGACACCGCGGGGACCGGTCGGTACCAGGCGTCCACGCTGAGCGCCCACGACGGGATGCTCGACATGCACCTCCGCACGACGAAGGCGGGCACTCCGCTCGCCGGCGGGGTCGTGCCGCTCGTCGACGGACGATGGGGCGGACAGACCTCCGGCCGGTACAGCATCCGGATGAAGAGTGACGAGGTCGACGGCTACGGGGTGGCGGTGCTGCTCTGGAGCGACGAGAACGTCTGGGCGCACGGCGAGATCGACTTCCCCGAGGGGGCTCTCGGTGCGCCCGCCTGGCTCAACGTGCACTGCCTGGTCGACCCGGCCGAGAAGTGCGTCCACCACGAGACCGACGCGTCGCTGGCCGACTGGCACACGTACACGATCGAGTGGACGCCGTCGCGGATGTCGTTCCTGGTCGACGACGAGGTCGTCGGGAGCACCACACAGGACATCCCCGTGGAGCGCATGCACCTGGTCGTGCAGACGGGATCCCTCGAGGGCCTGCCGCCCCGGGACGCCGCCGGGTCGTTGCTGGTCGACTGGATGACGATCGACGTGCCCGCGGACGGTGAGAGCCCCCGGGCCACGCTGCCGTCCACGGAACCCACCGCCGGCTGACGGCGCCGAGCCCGGCGCAGACCGACGCCGCCGCCCGGTGCACGCAGACGACGCCGGGCCCGGCCCGGTCAGCGCCGGGCGTGTGCCAGCAGCGCCTGCAGCAGCGCGCGCCCGTGCGGCTCGCGCCCGTAGCGGTCACGCACCCACGCGCGGCACCGTGCGGCGAGGGACGGGTCGCGCTCGGCGTCGTCGAGGGTGTCGAGCAGCTTCTCCGCCAGTGCGTCGGGGTCGGCCGGGTCGACGGTGTACCGCGCCCAGTCACCCGACAGGATCTCCCCGGTGCCGCCCGATACGGCCGCGACGACGGGACGGCCGGCGGACATCGCCTCGACCACGACCCGGCCGAAGCCCTCGGGCTCGATGGACGGTGCCACCACGACGTCGGCGGCGTGCAGGAGCGGGACGACGTCGTCCCGCTCGGGGAGCACGAGCACGGAACCGGCGGGGAGCGCGTCGATCGCGGCGTGCACGGCGTCGGCTTCCTCCGGGTAGAGGGCACCGGCCAGCACGAGGAGCGGCGCGGGCGCCGCGTGACCAGCCACGGGGGGAGTGGTGACCGGCACGCGTGCCGCGGCGGTCGTGCGGACGCGACCCCACGCCTCCAGGAGGGCGAGCACGCCCTTCGACCGGGTGAGCCGACCGTAGTAGAGCACCGTCGGGGTGTCCTCGGCGATGCCGAGTGCCGCGCGGGCGTCGTGCACCGACGCCGGGGTGGCGGCCGGGAACGCGTCGGTGTCGACGCCGTTCGGCACTATCGTGATGCGGTCCGTCGGCACGCCGGACGCCGCCCAGGCGCGCGCCATCGCGTGCGAGACGGCGAAGTAGCGGGTGCGGCCGCCGGCGATCGGTCCGAGCCGCCGGTAGTTCGGCGCGTGGTGCAGGTGCACCGCGAGCGGGACGCCGGAGACGAGCGACGCGACGCGGCCGAACGGCAGGTACTCGGGGCGATTCAGCCAGAGGACGTCGAGGTGTGATCGTCGGATCCGCAGTCCCTCGCGGGCGAAGCGCCAGGCGTCGCGGAGCGCGGTGGTGATGCCGAACCGGTAGTCGGTGGCCTCCACCAGGCGCACGCCCATCGCCTCGTAGGGCGGCGGGCCCTCGGCGGCGCGCGGGGACTGGCCGTTCCGGTGCCAGACCTCGACCTGGTGGCCGGCGGCGACGAGCTCGCGGGTGTCCTCGAGCACGCAGCGTTCGAGTCCGCCGGTGATGGCGAGTCCGGTCACCAGCACGCCGACGCGGAGTCGGCGGGTGCCGTCGGTTGCAGTCTGTCGCGGTCTCACGAGACACCACCCCTTGCGGTCTTCAGTCGGCGGAGGAACCAGGGGAGGCAGGCGACCACCCCGGCGATGCGGACCCAGTTCCAGAGCACGTCCTGCGGCAGGAGCAGGGACGCGGCGGCAACGACGAGCGCGGCGAGGGTCGTCAGGACGATCCGGGCTCCCGGTCCGCGCCACTCGCGGCGATCGGGCAGGGCCAGCAACTGCATGGCGGCCAGGATCGCGTAGGCGACGACGGTGGCGAGGCCCGCGCCGGCGATGCCGAGCACGGGCACGAGCACGAGGTTCGCGCCGATGTTCACGGCGCCGGCGATCGCGGCGATCACCCCGACGGCGACACCGCGGCGTTCGACCAGGAGCAGGCGTCCGGTCGCGCCGCTGGCGACGACGGGGAACGCGGTGATCGCGACGACGAAGACGACGACGGAGAGCTCCTGCACGCGGTACGACGCCGGGGCGAGGATCGGCAGCGCGACCGGTGACACCAGGGTCACGGCGAGCAGGACCGGTCCGAGCATCTTGTACAGCTCGTCGCGGGAGTGCATGGCGAGCTGCCGGCGCGCGACCGGGTCGCGGAGGGCGGCGAAGTGTGGCGCCCAGGCCTGGTTCGTGAAGGTCAGGAGCAGGATGACGGCCGAGCCGACGACGTAGGCGATCTGGTAGCGGGCCACCTCGTCCGGACCGAGCAGCCGCTGGACGACGATCCGGTCGCCGGCGTTCAGCACGAAGTACGACAGGTTGCCGAGGGCGATCGGCACGCCGAGGCGGAACGCCCGGGCGGTGGTCTTGCGGTCGAACAGGCCGGCGAGACGCGGGCGGGTCGCCGCGATGCCGATGACCATCGCCACGCCCTGGGCGACGACGCCGCCCCACGCGTAGGTGGTCGCGTCGGCCTGCACCCAGGTGAGGAGCCCGAGGCCGATGACCGAGCCGCCGATCGAGGACAGCAGGCTCGTGACCGCGAAGACCCGGATGCGGTCCTGGGCGACGAGCAGCGCGAGGGAGATCTGCACGATGGCGGCCGGGCCGGTCCAGAGCACCGCCACGAGGAGCAGCGGGTGGTTGCCGACGAAGCCGGCTGCGTCGGCCCAGACCGGGATCGTGGTGAGCGCGGCGACGGTGACGACGATCGCGGTGACCATGCCGACGGCGAGCAGGCCACGCGCCCGGCGGTCGTCGCCGTCCTCGGCGCGCTGCAGCACCGACGCCTGGTCGATGCCGAGGACGGCCAGGACGACGAGCGCCTGGTACAGGGCGATGGCCGAGGCGAGGACGCCGAACTCGGCCGGCGGCATCAGGTGTGCGAGCACCGGGGAGATGAGCGACGAGACGACGAGCTGCATCGACCAGACGACGACGTACAGCAGGCCGCGGCCGAACAGGACGGAGGCGCCCTTCCGCACCGCGACCGACCCGGTGTCGAGCGACTCGGGCACGGCGGCGACGGGGACGGGTGCCTCGCGCGCTGCGCGGGCCTCACGGCGGGTCTGCGGGGGGAAGCTCACGGCGCGACCACCGCTGCCGCGTCCTGCCGCGCCGACGCCGTCGCCGACGCCGACCCCGTCGCCGCGCCCGCGTTCTGGCGCAGCCCGAAGGCCGCGTCCACGACGTCGAGCAGATCTCCGCTCCGGTCGGTCGAGAACTTCCGCGCGAACAGGTGCTGCACCTCGACGTCCGCGTCCGTCCGACGCTCGAGCAGCTGCCCCGCGTCGGTGACGGTCAACCACGGCGGGCTCTTCCGGGCCGTGCCGTCCCACCCGATCCACCAGAGCGGCTGGGAGACGTGCTCGTCGGCGAACCCCGGCGTCAGCGACGGCGAGTTGAGCACCGACGGCACGAAGGTCTCGTCGGCGACCCAGGTGCGCTGCCAGAACCGGACCAGGTCGGGGCGCTGGTCCACGGTGTCCACGACGGCGGCGGCGTGCCGGCGGGAGAGGACCTTGAGCTGCGAGCCCCCGGCGAAGGAGACGTTCGCCGGCACGCGGCGGGGGACCGGCAGCCGGAGCATGTGCTTCCGCCACGCCCAGTGCCGGAACCGGATGCGGGAGATGCCGCCGTCGCGGCCCCACGGCGCGAACGGCAGCGGGTTGACCGAGATGAACGACTCCTCCCGGTGGGCCTCGAGCAGGGCCGTGATCTCGGTGGGGTTCGCGAGCGGGTAGTCGCTGCCGGTCAGCACGGCCACGTGCGAGGCGTCGGTCTCGGCCAGGGCGGCCCGGTAGCCGGACACCTCGGCGGCGACGTTCTCCCAGCGCGCCCAGCCCGTCCGGATGCGGGGGAGCAGCCGGACGCGGTCCGGCAGTCCGTCGGTCATGGCGCGGAACACCGTCTCGGGCGTGCGCGCGTCGCAGTGCAGGAACACCGGGAACGGGTCGAGCGCCTCGACGAGTCGGCGCACGTGTGCCGGGTCCTCGTGGGCGAGGACGATGCACGCGGGGACCGCGGGGGAGATGGCCATGGACGCGACGCTAACCGCGGCGTTCCGGGGCCGACAAGGCGACCCGTGCCCGTCTGCGGGGAAGCGGCGGTTTCCCGCACCACCCCCGATCGGTCAGCGCTCGGCGCGCCTGATCAGCGCTTCTTGCGGAACTTCTGGCAGTCGCAGAGGGCGCAGTCCGTGCCCGGACGGTAGTGCTCGTGGGCGTCCTGCACGTGGCCGCAGACGCAGGTCACGGCGTCGACCACGAAGACGCTCTGTTCCGAGGGGAGCACGGCGCCGAGCTCGTCGGTGGGGCCCATCGACATGCGTCCTCCTCGTGCCCGGCGTGCTGCCGCCGAGTCGTCCTCACGATCCTACCGTCCGGGGGTGTGCACTGGCGGCAAACCGCAAGTCGGACGTCCGTCGCCGCAACCGCCGGCGGCCGCCGTTGACCCCGCAGCAGGCCCACCGGAGCATCGGACCATGACCGACCAGCAGGCCACCACCACCCGCGTGCTCACGCTCACGCCCGCGATGCCGTCCCCGGACGTGCCCGCCTGGGCCGGCGCGGCCTGGGTCGGTGCCGTCGACCGACAGGAGGCGCTCGCCGCGTCCGCCGTCGAACTCGCCGGCGCCACCGGCTTCCGCCGCGCCCGTCTGCTCGTCCGTGACGGACGCGAGATCGCCGGGTTCGTCGACGTCAGCGTCGACGCGGACGGCGGCGTGGACCCGGCCGAGCTGGGACCGGCCCTGCGCGCGCTGCGCACCACGGGCCTCCCGGACGCCCCCGCGGGGACGCCGGTCGGGCGCATCTCCGTCGTCATCGGCACCCGCGACCGGCCGGACGACCTGCGCCGCTGCGTGCGCTCGGTGCTCGCGTCCGAGCACGACGACTTCGAGGTCCTGGTCGTCGACAACGCGCCCACCACCACCGCGACCCGCGACGTGGTCACGTCGCTCGCGGACCCGCGCCTGCGGTACGTCCTGGAGGCCCGACCCGGCGTCTCGCGCGCACGGAACGCCGGACTCGCCCTCGCGTCCGGGGCCGTGGTCGCCTTCGTCGACGACGACGTGGTCGTCGACCGGCACTGGCTCGCAGCGCTCGCCGACGCGTACGCCCGCGACGCGGACGTCGTCTGCGTGACCGGCCTCGTGCCCAGCGGCGAACTGCGGACCCCCACGCAGCGGTACTTCGACGAGCGCGTCACCTGGGCGCGCAACACCGACCGCCGGGTGTTCCGCACGTCCGCGCCGCCGGCCGACCTGCCGCTGTTCCCGTTCTCCGTGGGCGCGTTCGGCACCGGGGCCAACATGTCGCTCCGCCGCTCGGCCGCGGTCGCCCTGGGCGGGTTCGACGTCGCACTCGGCCCGGGCACCCTGGCCCGCGCGGGCGAGGACCCCGACCTGTTCACCCGGGTGCTGTTCTCCGGCGGCGCGCTCGCCGTGGAGCCCTCGGCCGTCGTCTGGCACAAGCACCGGCCGGACCGTGCGGCGCTGCGCTCGCAGGCGCTCGGCTACGGCACCGGTCTCGGCGCGTGGGTCGCGAAGCTCATGCTGCGCCCGCGCACCGCACTGGCCGTGCTGCGTCGGGCGGTCGGGGCGCTGCGGCAGCTCGGCGCGCTCGGACAGGGTGCCGGCGCCGACGCCGACCAGGTGTCCGCCGCGGTGGACGCCGTGGGCGGGTGGCCGGTCGACGACGCGTTCCGCGAGGCGACGGCCGGCCTCAAGCGCGTCGAGCTCGTGGCGGCGCTCGGTGGCCCGTGGCGGTACGTCGTCGGGCGGTCGCGGCGCGGGTGACCGCGGCGCGGGCGACCGCGCTCCGCGTGCGCGGTGCGCACGGCAGGCACCGCGTGCACCGCACGCACGCACCGGACGGACGGGAGGCCCGTGGCGACGCTGCCACGGGCCTCCCGTCCGTCCGGTGCGGACGTCTCCTGCACCCCCCCCCTACGGGCGGAAGCGGCCCTCCTCGACCTCGCGCCAGAACCGACGGCTGCGGAAGTACGCCGCCGGACCCGCCGGGAAGCCGCGGAACTCGTGGTACGCCAGCGAGCGCGGGATCCGGGTCGTGGAGGCCTCGGTGATGCTCTCGGCCGCGGCGTCACGCCGGCCGGCCAGTCGTGACACGAGCTGCTTCAGCTTGATCTTGCCGGCGCGGGGCATCAGCCGTGCGAGCACGAGCGCGTGCCGGCGGTCCTTCGCGATGAGCTCGCACATCAGCGCCGTGAACCCGACGCCGTTCGAGTGGAGCTGTCCGTGCAGCCCGGCGAGGTCCTGCCGGTGCCGGTGGTGGACGACCGCACGGGGTTCGAAGCCGATCCGGCCACCGCTCCACAGGATGTCGATGAAGATCGCCAGGTCCTCGCCGCCGCGGGCCGGCACACCGGCACCGAGCACGGGGTCGAACCCGCCGACGGCGTCGAACGCCGACCGTCGGACCGCCCAGTTCGCGCCGGCGCCGTAGCCGCCGATGCCGTACACGGCGAAGTGCTTCTGCACCGAGCCGTCGGGGCGGACGGCCCGGGCCTGCGCGTGCCGCATGACCCCGGGGACGTCGTCCGGCACGATCGTCACCGGCTGGAAGGTGCGCTCGCCGCTGAAGCCGCCGTAGTACGCCTCGTACCAGATCTGCGCGGGGGTCTCGAGCTCGACGGGCAGGATCATCCCGGTGACCGCGGCGACCTCGGGCTCGCGGACGAAGCGCGTGCCGATGGACCGGAGCCACTGTGCGTCCACCCGGACGTCGTCGTCGGTGAACGCGATGATCTCGCCGTGCGCCGCTGCGACCCCGGCGTTGCGACCGGCGGAGCAGCCCGGACGGCGTTCGGTGACCAGCCGGACGTCGCGGCCCTCGAGCAGCCCGGGCAGGGCGTCGACCTCGGGCAGCTTCACGCGGTTGTCGACGAGGATGACCTCGTACCGCGGGTAGTCGAGGTGCTCGAGGAAGTCGAGCAGCTTCCGGATGTCCTCGACCCGGGTGACGATGGTCGACACGACGATCGAGATGAGCGGGAGCTCGAGGTCGGGGATCGGGGTCTCCGTCGCACCGGAGGTCCGTGCGAGGCCGTCGACCAGGGGCGCCATCGCGCGGGCGGCGTCGGCCGGGTCCGCGGTGAGGAGCACGTCGAGGGTGGTGACGGGGAAGCCGTCGCGGTAGCCGACGACGAGCGCGGAGGAACCCGACTCGTCGGCGACCAGGCGCGGCAGCGGAGCGTCGAGGTCGACGCTGACGACCCGACGGGGGCCGGGCACGGTGACGGAGGAGTGCAGGGTCATGCTCGGGACGCTACGACCGCCCGCGGCGTCCGGACAACGGACCGGACCAGCAGTGGCGGGGTTCGTGCGGGGTTCCGCAGTGCGGTGCGTGTGCCCCGGACGAGGGTGAGCGCTCACCCAGGAAGCCACGGGAACCTCATGGGTCACGCTCAGGTCACGGAACCGATGCAACCGGTTGCGCTCCCGCCGGACCGGGCGTAGCTTCCTCCACCAGCAGGCAGCGGCGCCTGCTCCAGGGCAGTGTCGTCGAACCCGATCGATGCCCCCTGGTGATCTCAATGAGGAGACAACGCTGTGAAGACAACACGCTCCAGGGTGCGGTTCGCATCCGTTGCCGGGGTCGCCGTCATCGGCCTCGTGCTCACCGGCTGCTCGAGCGGGAGCTCCGGCGCCGGATCGGACGACGCCAAGAGCGGCCAGGACAGCCGCGGCCCCATCACCTACGTGCAGGGCAAGGACAACTCGAACGTCGTCCGCCCGCTCATCGCGAAGTGGAACAAGGCCCACCCGGACGAGAAGGTCACCTTCAAGGAACAGTCCGACCAGGCCGACCAGCAGCACGACGACCTCGTGCAGCACTTCCAGGCGAAGGACGAGAACTACGACGTCGTCGACGTGGACGTCGTCTGGACCGCCGAGTTCGCCGCCAAGAGCTGGCTGACGCCGCTGACCGGCGACATGAAGCTCGACACCTCGAAGCTCCTGCCGTCGACGGTGAAGACCGCCACGTACAACGACACCCTCTACGCCGCTCCGCAGACCTCGGACGGCGCACTGCTCTACTACCGCAAGGACCTCGTCAAGACGCCTCCCACCACGTGGAAGGAGATGATGGACGACTGCAAGATCGCGAAGGACGCCGGCATCGGTTGCTACGCGGGGCAGTTCGCGAAGTACGAGGGGCTCACCGTCAACGCCTCAGAGGCGATCAACGGCTCCGGCGGTTCGGTGCTCGGCAGCGACGGTGCGCCCGACGTCGACACCGACAAGGCGAAGGCCGGCCTGCAGAACCTGGTGGACGCGTTCGAGGACGGGAACATCCCGGCCGAGGCGATCACCTACCAGGAGGAGCAGGGCCGCACCGCGTTCGAAGCCGGCAAGCTGCTGTTCCTGCGCAACTGGCCGTACGTCTACAGCCTCGCCAAGACCGACGGCTCGTCGAAGGTCAAGGACACCTTCGGCATCGCGCCGATTCCCGGTGCCGACGGCGTCGGTGCCTCCACGCTCGGCGGCCACAACGCCGCGATCAGCGTGTACTCGAAGCACAAGGCCACGGCGCACGACTTCCTCGAGTTCCTGACCTCGGACGAGACGCAGAAGTTCTTCGCGACCCAGGGCTCGCTCGCCCCGGTCGTCGGTGACCTGTACACCGACCCCGAGCTGACGAAGCAGCTGCCCTACCTGCCGACGCTGCTCAAGTCGATCGAGTCGGCGGAGCCGCGCCCGGTCACGCCGTTCTACCCGGCCGTCACGAAGGCGATCCAGGACAACACCTACGCGGCGCTCAAGGGATCGAAGTCGGTCGACGAAGCCATGAAGGACATGCAGGACGCCCTCAAGTCGGCGACCAGCAGCTAGCGACACGCGGCTCACGCCGCATCGGACTGGAGGCACGGTGCCATCCCGGCACGTGCCTCCAGTCCGCCCCTACTTGCGTTCCGACACCCCCGGCAAGGAGGCCGACACGTGTCAGCAGCAACCGAGATCCCCGCAGCCATCCCCAACCCGACGGGCATGGAACCGAAGCGCCGACGGCGCAAGGGCGGACTCAACGCCGAGCACGGCCGCTGGGCCGTGTACCTCATCGGCCCGACGATCGTGCTCCTCGCGATCGTCATCGGGTACCCTGTGGTCAGCGCGGTCATCCAGTCGTTCCAGCTCGACCAGGGCCTCGACAAGGCCACCGGCCTGTTCGTGCAGGGCGGGTTCGCCGGCGTCACGAACTACGTGCACTGGCTCGGCCAGCGGTGCGGGGACGTCGCGTGCCCGCCCGGCAACCTCGGTTCCCAGTTCTGGGTCGCCTTCGGGAACACGTTCTTCTTCACGTTCGTGACCGTGATCCTCGAGACCGTCATCGGTCTGTGGATGGCCATCATCATGAACCGCAACTTCAAGGGCCGCGCCCTCGTCCGTGCCGCGATCCTGGTGCCGTGGGCGATCCCGACTGCCGTCACCGCGAAGCTCTGGTACTTCATCTTCGACGCGAACGGTGTGCTCAACCACGTGATCGGGCACCAGGTCCTCTGGTTCTCCGACGAATGGGCGTCACGGTTCGCGATCGTCATCGCCGACACCTGGAAGACCACGCCGTTCATGGCGCTGCTCATCCTGGCCGGTCTGCAGCTCATCCCCGAGGACGTCTACGAGGCGGGGAAGATGGACGGCGCCTCGACCCTTCAGCGCTTCTTCCTCATCACGCTCCCCCTCGTCCGGCCGGCCCTGATGGTCGCCATCCTGTTCCGTGTCCTCGATGCCCTGCGCATCTACGACCTCATCGCGATCATGACCGGCGGTGGTGGTGGTTCCGGGAACGCGACCGTGTCGCTGTCGGTGCTGGTCGTCGACCAGATCCGGCAGGGGTTCAACGCCGCATCAGCCCTGTCCACCATCACGTTCCTCATCGTCTTCATCGTCGCGTTCGTCTTCGTCCGGTTCCTCGGCGCGAACGTCGTGCAGACGCAGGCAGCCCAGCAGAAGGGTGAACTCAAGTGACCCTCGCAGCAGATCGTCCCCGCCGCACCGCCGCGACCCGCGACCGGGCGACGGACCGTCCCGACGTGCGGGTCCGGCGCGAGACGGGCCCGAAGCTCCGGACCGCCGTGCAGGCCGTCGTCATCGCCGTGTGGTGCCTCCTGCCGTTCTACTGGATGGTCGTCACGAGCTTCCGCGAGGTCGGGTACACGTTCGACGCCACCCCGTGGTTCACCCACGTGACCCTCGACAACTACGCGACCGCGTTCTCGACCGCGCTGGGCAACCACCTCGGCCGAGCGCTCCTGAACAGCGTGTTCATCGGGGTCGCGGTGACCGTCATCGCCCTGCTCGTCGGCACCACGGCGGCGTACGCGCTCGCCCGGCTCGAGTTCCGCGGCAAGTCGCTCATCGCCGGCGCGATCCTGGCCGCGTCGATGTTCCCCGGCGTCGCCCTCATCTCGCCGCTGTTCCAGCTGTTCACCGACATCGGGTGGATGGGGTCGTACCAGGCGCTCATCCTGCCGAGCATCTCGTTCGTGCTACCGCTGACCGTGTACACGCTCGCGTCGTTCTTCCGCGAGATGCCGTGGGACCTCGAAGAGGCAGCCCGCATCGACGGGTGCACCCGGGTGCAGGCGTTCCGGCGGATCATCCTGCCGCTCGCGGCGCCCGCGGTGTTCACCACGGCGATCCTGGCGTTCATCTCGAGCTGGAACGAGTACCTCATCTCGTCGCAGCTCTCGAGCGACGCGACCCAGCCGGTGACCGTGGCGATCGCCTCGTTCGCCGGGTCGCAGCCGCACCAGGAGCCCTACACGGCGGTGATGGCCGCCGGCACGATCGTCACGATCCCGCTGGTCATCCTCGTGCTGATCTTCCAGCGGCGCATCGTGGCGGGGCTCACCGCCGGCGGCGTGAAGGGCTGACGACCATGGCCCAGCGCGGACCCACCCGTCCCACCGCCCACATCGAGGAGGCCATCGGCTTTGTCGGGATGTTCGGCGTCCTGTTCCTCGGCGTCACGGTGTTCTGCGAGCTCACCGGGCGACCGGCGCTCGGCTGGGCGCTCACCCTGCTCGTGTGCGTGCTCGGCGTCGTCGCCCTCGACCGGTGGCGGGTCGCCGTCCTCCGCCGGACCGCACCGCAGGACGGCACGGGTGCGTCCGTGCCCCGGGGCGTCGGTGCTGCTCCCGCGGTCGCCCCGGTGCACACGTCGGTCACCGACCCCACCGGTCGCAGGCCTCGACCCGGCGCGGACGGACGGGTGCACCAGCACGCGGGCTGGGACGAGGTCGCACCGGCTGCACGACGGCCGGCGCGCCCCGCACGGGTGCCGCAACGCCGGGCGGACCGCGGCGTGCCCGCGGTGGCGGCCCGACGGGGTGGACCCGACGCACCGGCGGACGTGACGCACGGCACGGACGGCTGACGGGCCTCCCGGGTCGCACCGATGGGGATCCAGGAGATCGCGACCGTCACGGGGCTGTCGAAGTCCACGGTGTCGCGGGCGCTCCGCGGCATGTCGAACGTGGCCGACACCACGATCGAGCAGGTGCAGCGGGTCGCCGACGAACTCGGGTACGTCCCGAGCTCGGCGGCGGCCGGCCTCGCCACCGGGCGCCAGCGCGCCGTCGGGGTGGTCGTGCCCGTCATCGACCGCTGGTTCTACGTGAAGGCGCTCGGCGGTGTCGACGCGGAGCTCCGCCAGGCCGGGTACGACCTGGTCCTCTACAACCTCGGCGGCCCGGGCGGCGACCGTGACCGGGCGTTCCGGCGCTCGATGCTGCGCCACCGCGTCGACGGCCTCGTGCTGCTCTCCCTGGTGCTCGACGCCACCGAACGGGCCGAGCTCGAACTCAGTCGGCACCCCATGGTCGTCATCGGCGGCCCGGCACCGGGCCTGCGGAACGTGGGCGTCGACGACCGCGAGGTCACCCGGATCGCGGTCGAGCACCTGCACGGCCTCGGCCACCGGCGCATCGCCTACGTCGGCGGGCAGGACGAGGCCGGCATGAACGTCGCCGTGCCGCACCTGCGACGGGACGGGTTCCTCGACGCCGTGCGGTCGTCGGGACAGGCCGTGCCGGAACGGTGGTCCCTCGACGGCCGGTTCTCGTTCGCCGGCGGGACCGCCGCCGGGGCCGCGCTGTTCGCCGAACCGGCGTCGGAGCGACCGACGGCGGTGCTCTGCGCCTCGGACGAGATGGCCCTCGGTGTCCTGCTCGCCGCACGCCGAGTCGGCCTCGCGGTCCCGGAGGACGTGTCCGTGATGGGGATCGACGGCCACGAGTACGGCTCGACCGTCGGACTCACCACGGTCGCGCAGGACCCGGTGGCGCAGGGACGCACCGCTGCACGGGCCGTGCTCGCCGAGGTCGACGGAGGTGTCGCCGGCCCGATCGCGGCGGCACCAGCGCACCTGGTCGTCCGCGCGACCACGGGTCCCGGCCCGCACGGTCCCGCGTAGGGTCGCCCGCATGGAGGTCACCAAACTCGAACACGCCTGCCAGGTCATCACCGAGGGGGACGCCCGCCTGGTCCTCGACCCGGGGAACCTCACCCGACCGGTCGACGTGACCGGGGTCGTCGCCGTCGTCGTCACGCACGAGCACCCGGACCACGTCACCCCCGAGCAGGTCCGGCGCATCCTCGACGCCAACCCCCGTGCGGTCGTCATCGGACCGGAGGGCGTGCGCGCGGCGCTCGCCGAGGCGGGTGTCACGGTGGACGTCGTCACGGACGGCGACCACCGGACGGTCGGCCCCTTCACGCTCACCTTCCACGGCACGCGGCACCAGCTGATCCACGCCTCGGTGCCGATCGTCGACAACACCGGCGTGCTCGTGAACGGCCGGCTGTTCCACCCGGGCGACTCCTACACGGACCCGGGCGTCCCGGTCGAGGTCCTCGCGGCACCCGTCGGGGCGCCGTGGCTCAAGGTCGCCGAGATGATGGACTACGTCGCCGCGATCGCGCCGTCCCGGGCGTACCCGATCCACGAGGCCACCCTGTCCGAGGTCGGCCTCGGCATGCACACGGGGCGGCTCCGCGAGGCCGTCGAGCCCGCCGGGTCGCTCGTCGTGCTGCGTCCGGGGGAGTCGCTGACGCTCTAGGGCTGCGCGGCGCTGCGCGGCCTGGAGGCCCGTGGCGGCGTCGCGACGCGCCTCCTGTCCGTCACCGAGTGAGCAGAACGCGACGGGTCGCGTCCACGCACCCGGCTTCTGCTGCTCACCGGTCGGGCGCCCGCCGACGCAGTCGCGCCGCGACCAGGCGGTCGAGCGCCAGGGCGTCCCACGGAGCGTGCCGCTCGGCGTCGTTGTCGAAGTACACGTAGACGTCACGGCCGGCCTCGGCGTGCTCGAGGACCGTCGTCGCCCACCCGCCGAGTGCCCGGGGCGAGTACCCGTCGTGGTAGGTCCGGGGTGCGCCGTGCAACCGGAGGTACGCGAGTGGTGCCCCGGTGTCCGCCCGGAAGCGGGGGAAGTCGCCGGCGTGCGAGTCGACCAGGGCGACACGGTGCCGGCGGAGCACGTCGAGGTGCTCGTCGCCGAAGCCGGTTGCCCGGACCTCGAGCGCGTGGTGGATCGACCACGCCGGTTCCTCGGGCTCCACGAGACCGTCCGGTTCGGCGGGGACCTTGTCGTCGTGGTGGCGTGCGAGTTCGGCGGCCGCGCCGTGCGTCCGGGGGAGCAGCCCGAGGAACGCGTCGAGCACCTCCGGCGTCGGCAGCAGTCGCTCGGGCAGCTGCCAGAGCACCGGCCCGAGGGCGTCCCCGAGCTCCAGCGGACCCGAGGCGAAGAAGTTCGCCAGCGCGGTCTCGACGTTCCGCAGCCGCAGCATGTGCGTGACGTACCGGCCGCCCTTGACCGCGAACCGGAACGGCTGCCCGCCCGAGGCTGCACGCCACGCCCGGTAGCGCGCCGGGCGCTGCAGCGAGTAGAAGGATCCGTTCAGCTCCACCGTCGGGAACCGCGACGCCACGTGCTCGAGCCACCGCCGCTTCGCGAGGCCCTCGGGGTAGAAGTCCCCACGCCAGCCGTCGTACTGCCACCCGGACAGGCCGATCCGGACCGTGGCCGAGGGGCTGCCACCGACGTGTCGAGGCGCTGCGATCGCGTCGTGGTCCGCCGTCATCGATCCACCGTATGCCTGCTGCGACATGGCGGCACACCCGGGCGACACGCCCCGTTTTGGTGCGGATGCGAGCCTTGTGCAATACTTGTCGAGTTGTCGGAACGGCCCCATCGTATAGCGGCCTAGTACGCTGCCCTCTCACGGCGGTAACGCGGGTTCGAATCCCGCTGGGGTCACCACAGGTGACATGCTCCGAGTCCGACAACAGCCGCGGCCCCATCGTATAGCGGCCTAGTACGCTGCCCTCTCACGGCGGTAACGCGGGTTCGAATCCCGCTGGGGTCACCAGCACGCAAACCCCCGTCCAGCTCCGGCTCGGCGGGGGTTTCGTCGTCTCGGCTAGCCTGGATCGTCCCCGTCGCCCGGGGAACGATCGCCTCGCGACGGGAGCACGATGCACGCCGAACGCCCACCGCACCTGCGCTGGAGGCTCGTCGCCCTCGTCGCCCTCGGCGGCGCGGTCGGGACGGCCGTCCGCGCACTCCTCGCCGCGGCGTTCCCCGCACACGACGGGATCAGCTGGACCATCCTCGGGATCAACGTCGTCGGGGCGTTCTGCCTCGGGTTCCTGCTCGACGCGCTCGTGCGCCGCGGCCCCGACATCGGTCGTCGTCGCGCGGTCCGGCTGTTCGTCGGCACCGGCGTGCTCGGCGGCTTCACGACCTACAGCACGCTCGCGGACGACACCGCGCAGCTGCTCGACCTCGGGCGCTGGACGGCGGGCACCGGGTACGCGCTGCTGTCGGTCGTGCTCGGACTCGTCGCGGTCGTCCTCGGTCTGTGGGTCGCCGCGGCCACCCGCCCCCGCACGCGCCCCGAACCGCTGCCGGAGGCCCGATGAGCCCGGTCGAACTGGTCCTGGTCGCCGTCGGCGGGGGAGCCGGCGCCGCGCTCCGCTTCGTGCTCGACGGGCTCGTCAAGGGCCGCGTCGCCGGTTCGCGGTTCGCCGGGTTCCCGGTCGGGACCCTGCTCATCAACGTGTCCGGATCGCTCGTCCTCGGGGTCCTGACGGGCCTCGGGCAGGCCGGCACCATCCCCACCTCGACGGTCGCTGTGCTCGGGACGGGCATGATGGGTGGGTACACGACGTTCTCGACGGCGAGCGTCGAGACCGTACAGCTCCTCCGATCCGGCAAGACCCGGCTCGCCGTCCTGAACGGCCTCGGGATGCTCGTCGTCTCGGTCGGCGCAGCCGCGCTCGGCCTCTGGATCGGAAGGAACTCATGACCTCGGAACGCCCCGGCGAACTCGTCCTCGTCCGTCACGGAGAGACGGAGTGGTCGAAGAGCGGGCAGCACACCGGCCGCACCGACATCCCGCTCACCGACAACGGTGTCGAGCAGGCGAAGCGCGCGGGCCGGTACCTCGGGGACCGGTCGTTCGCGCTGGCGCTGTCGAGCCCGCTGCAGCGCGCCCGTGACACCGCGCACCTGATCGGCGTCGAGCCGGAGCTCGACGAGGACCTGTACGAGTGGGACTACGGCGCGTACGAGGGCCTCACCACCCCGCAGATCAAGGTGCTGCGCCACGGGCCGTGGGACCTCTGGACCGACGGGGTCCCCGCTGGCGACACCCCCGGTGAGAACGCCGCCGAGGTACGGGTCCGCGTCGAGCGCATCCTGAACCGTGCCCGACCGGTGCTCGCCGAGGGCCACGACGCGGTGTTGATCGCCCACGGCCACGTGCTGCGCGCGCTCGGTGCCGCGTGGATCCGGCTCGCGCCGCAGGACGGCGCCGTGCTGAAGCTCGGCACCGCCTCGGTCAGCATCCTCGGCTACGAGCACGGCCGCCCCGTCATCGACGCCTGGAACATCCAGCCCCGCGACTGACGCGGCGGTGGGGTGGACGGGCTCGCGAAAGCGACAGACCCGCGGCACGCGGTGCCGTCCCGTCCGCGAGGGCGACAGATCCCCGCGGTTGTCCCGCAGCGAGCTGTCGCTTTCGTCGGACGTGGTGGTCGCGACCACGGCCGGACGGGAGGCCCGTGGCGGCGCCGCCACGGGCCTCCCGTCCGCCGTCCGCGCCCGTTCCTTCCCCTGTCACGCGCGATGGCAGGCGGATTCGGGCGTACCTGGTCGAAAGGAACGACCAGGCACGCCCGGTTCGACCAGGCATGCCCGATTCGACGAGGTACGCCCGGTTCGACCAGGCACGCCCGGAACGACCAGGCGCGTCAGACGGTCCGGATCGCGCTCGTCGCACCCAGGGCACGGCCACGCCGGCGCTCGATCGCACGCCCGACGAGCAGCAGCCCCACGCTGACCACGGCACCGAGCACGGTCTGCGCGATGCGGTCGAGCGCCAGCAGCTGGGGTGCCTCGGGCAGGCTCAGCCACGACACCGCCAGGGCGAGCGGGGTGAGGAACAGCAGGCACACGGCGTAGTTCCGGGCGACGAAGATCTCGGCGAAGAACTGCCCGACGACGGCCAGCACGACGATCCACCACGCCGCTGGCTCGAGCAGCAGGATGCCGACCGCGATGACCGTGCCGCCGATCGTGCCCACCACACGCTGCCCGGCGCGGACCACGGTGTGCCGCTGCCGGATCGCCGGGAGGGTCGAGACCACCGCGATGACCGCCCAATAGGGGTGCCCGAGTCCGGGGATCGACTCCGCGACCGCACCGGCGACGAGCGACCCGACGACGTTGAGCGCGACGGTCTCCCACAGCGCCGGCGTGCGCAGGACCGCGAGCGAGCGGTGCTTGCGGTCGGCGAGCGGGCGGAACCGGTGCGGGGCGTGCGGGTGGAGCACCCGGCGGAGCACCGCTCCGGACATCGCGACGAGCCAGGCCCAGACCACCGAGCAGACGATGATCGTCGTGACGAGCGGGACGTCGGCCGGGCGCATCGGCACGAGTGCGGACACGACGAACGCGAACACCGGGAAGATCGGCTGCGCGGGGATCGCCCGGAGCGTGGAGAGGGTGCAGACCGCGACCACCAGGACGACGACGAGACCCACGGCCTGCAGCCAGAGCGGCGACCCGACGAGCCCGACCCCGATGCCGGCGAACATGCAGAGCGCCTGCAGCGCACCCGCGACGCCGGTGGTGACGGCACGCTGCCGGTAGGGCTCGGTCGCGCCGAAGATGGCGGTGAACCCGGCGAACATGGCGAAGGCGGCGTACCCCGGCATGCCGAGGGCGATGAGCAGCGCGAGCGGTGCGCCACCGGCGATCGCGGCGCGTGCCGCGCCCTCGAGGTTGATGGTCCGGGTCGAGTGCGCAGGTGTCGTCATGTCGTCACCATCTTCCCACCGCGACGGGTGTCGGGGAGTCGCCACGGGCCTCCAGGCCGTGCCGTCACGGGGTGGCGGGCGTGCGACGGCGGGGTGACGGGCGTGCGACGGGCGGGGTGCCGCACGTTGGTATACCAATGGTAGAGTCGCCTGATCGCGCCGCGGTCGCGGCGCAACGACGAGGACGAGGAGGGCTGAGCTCATGGGAAAGACGCTCGCCGAGAAGGTGTGGGACGACCACGTCGTGGTCAAGGGCGAGGACGGCAACCCCGACCTCCTCTACATCGACCTCCACCTCGTGCACGAGGTCACGAGTCCGCAGGCGTTCGACGGCCTGCGACAGGCCGGGCGACCGGTGCGTCGCCTCGACCTGACGATCGCGACCGAGGACCACAACACCCCGACGCTCGCCATCGACCGCCCCATCGCGGACCCGACGAGCCGGATCCAGATCGAGACCCTCCGTCGCAACTGCGAGGAGTTCGGCGTCCGGCTGCACTCCCTGGGCGACAAGGAGCAGGGCATCGTCCACGTGGTCGGTCCGCAGCTCGGCCTGACCATGCCCGGCATCACCGTGGTCTGCGGTGACTCGCACACCAGCACCCACGGGGCCTTCGGCGCGATGGCGTTCGGCATCGGCACGTCCGAGGTCGAGCACGTCCTCGCCACGCAGACCCTGCCGCTCAAGCCGTTCAAGACGATGGCGATCACGGTCGAGGGCACGCTGCGCCCGGGGGTGACGGCGAAGGACATCATCCTGGCCGTCATCGCGAAGATCGGCACCGGCGGCGGACAGGGCTACGTGCTCGAGTACCGCGGCTCCGCGATCCGCGCCCTCTCGATGGAGGGCCGCATGACGATCTGCAACATGTCGATCGAGGCCGGTGCCCGCGCCGGCATGGTCGCCCCCGACCAGACCACCTACGACTACGTGCAGGGCCGCGACCACGCGCCCACCGGTCAGGACTGGGACGACGCCGTCGCGTACTGGGAGACCCTCGCCACCGACGACGACGCCGTGTTCGACGCCGAGGTGTTCATCGACGCGGACGAGCTCGAGCCCTTCGTCACCTGGGGCACGAACCCCGGCCAGGGCGTCTCGCTGTCCGAGAGCGTGCCGGACCCGGCCGCCTACAGCGACCCCAACGACCAGGCCGCCGCACGCCGCGCCCTGGAGTACATGGACATCACCGCCGGCACCCCGATGAAGGACATCGCCGTCGACGCGGTGTTCATGGGGTCCTGCACGAACTCGCGCATCGAGGACCTGCGGGCCTTCGCGTCGATCATCAAGGGCCGCACCAAGGCCGACGGCGTCCGGGTGATGGTCGTGCCCGGCTCCGCGCGGGTCCGGCTCGAAGCCGAAGCCGAGGGGCTCGACAAGGTGTTCACCGAGTTCGGTGCCGAGTGGCGGTTCGCCGGCTGCTCGATGTGCCTGGGGATGAACCCGGACCAGCTGGCACCGGGGGAGCGCTGCGCCAGCACCTCGAACCGCAACTTCGAGGGCCGCCAGGGCAAGGGCGGCCGCACACACCTGGTGTCGCCGCTCGTCGCCGCGGCCACCGCGGTGCGCGGCACGCTGTCCAGCCCGTGGGACCTGGAGACCGACGACGAGATCGCGGCGGCGACGTCCGCCACCGCCACCGAGGGGACCTTCTGATGGACAAGATCACCACCGTCACCGGCATCGCGGCCCCGCTCAAGCGGTCCAACGTCGACACCGACCAGATCATCCCCGCGGTCTACCTGAAGCGCGTGACGAAGACCGGCTTCGAGGACGCCCTGTTCTCCGGGTGGCGTCAGGACCCCGACTTCGTCCTGAACCAGGAGCGCTACCAGGGCGCCCGCGTCCTGATCGCCGGCCCCGACTTCGGCACCGGGTCGTCCCGCGAGCACGCCGTCTGGGCGCTCCGTGACTTCGGCTTCTCGGTCGTGATCTCGCCCCGGTTCGCGGACATCTTCCGGGGCAACGCCGGCAAGCAGGGCCTGGTCACCGCGATCGTGACCGAACCGGAAGTCGAGCGCCTGTGGGCCGCCATCGAGGCGAACCCGGGCATCGAGGCGACCGTCGACCTCGAGACGCAGCGCGTGTCGCTGGGGGATGTGGACGTCCCCTTCGAGATCGACGCTTACACTCGTTGGCGGTTGATGGAAGGGCTCGACGACATCGGGCTCACCCTCCGTGACGAGACCTCGATCACGGAGTTCGAATCCCGCCGCTCCAGTTGGCGGCCGAAGACATTGCCGGTGAAGTAGTGAACTCTCTCGTACAGGACGCAGCGGCCGCAGGGGCGCGCGTGGGCCTCAAGTCGGACGAGATCGTCATCCGCGGGGGCAAGCCGCTCGTGGGGCGCATCGAGGTCCGTGGGGCGAAGAACCTCGCGACCAAGGCCATGGTGGCGTCGCTGCTCGGTGACACCCCGTCGATCCTCCGTGACGTGCCGGACATCTCCGACGTCAAGGTGGTCCGCGGGCTGCTCGAGGTGCACGGCGTGCGCATCACCGATCCTGCACGAGGCGAACTCATCCTCGACCCGTCGCGGGTCGAGTCGGCGCACTTCGCCGAGATCGACGCGCACGCCGGTTCGAGCCGCATCCCGATCCTGTTCTGCGGTCCGCTGCTGCACAAGCTCGGCGAGGCGTTCATCCCCGACCTCGGCGGCTGCCGCATCGGCGACCGCCCGATCGACTTCCACCTCGACGCCCTCCGTGCCATGGGTGCGGTCGTCGACAAGCAGGTCAACGGCATCCACCTGACGGCCCCGGACGGCCTGAAGGGCGCCTCGATCGAGCTGCCGTACCCGAGCGTCGGCGCCACCGAGCAGGTCCTGCTCTCGGCGACCCTCGCCAAGGGCGTCACGGAGCTGCGGAACGCCGCGATCGAGCCCGAGATCATGGACCTCATCGCGATCCTGCAGAAGATGGGCGCCATCGTCTCGGTCGAGCCGAACCGCGTCATCTTCATCGAGGGCGTCGAGTCGCTCCGCGGCTACACACACCGCGCGATCAACGACCGCAACGAGGCCGCGAGCTGGGCCTCCGCCGCGCTCGCCACCAACGGCGACATCTTCGTCGAGGGCGCGAACCAGCAGGAGCTCATGACGTTCCTCAACGTCTTCCGCAAGGTCGGCGGCGGGTTCGACATCCAGGAGGACGGCATCCGGTTCTACCGCGAGCTGGACACCCTGAAGCCCGTCGTCATCGAGACCGACGTGCACCCCGGCTTCATGACGGACTGGCAGCAGCCGCTCGTCGTCGCGCTGACCCAGGCCGACGGCCAGAGCATCGTGCACGAGACCGTCTACGAGAACCGCTTCGGCTTCACCGACGCCCTGAACGAGATGGGTGCCGACATCGTCGTGCACAAGGAGGGGCTGCCCGGCCACGACCGCCGTGTCGCCCGCCGCCCGTTCGAGCAGGCCGCCGTCATCACCGGTCCGACGAAGCTGCACGCCGCGAACGTCCGCGTCCCCGACCTGCGCGGCGGGTTCAGCCACCTCATCGCGGCGCTGACCGCCGACGGCGAGTCGCACATCACCAACGTCGGCATCATCAGCCGCGGCTACGAGCACTTCATCCCGAAGCTGCGCAAGCTCGGCGCCGACTTCGACTTCGCTGGGTAGGCACAGTGCCGGCAGAAGGAAAAGGCGACGGTCTGGAGGCCCGTGGCGGCTCCGACGCGCAGGTCGCGACCGGCCTCCCCGTGCGTGGGCGCCGGTGGCGCCGAGGCGAGCTGAACACCGCGTTCCGGATCGTCGCCTCGATCGTCATCCCGACGTTCCGGTTCTCGGCGCGCTACCACTGGCACGGCCCGAACCGCCTGCCGGCGGAGGGCGCGTTCGTGCTCGCACCGAACCACTTCACGAACATCGACCCCCTGGTCGTGGGCACCGCCGTGTACATCTCGAAGCGGGCGCCGCGGTTCCTCGCGAAGGCGTCGCTGTTCAAGGTCCCCGTGGTCGGCAAGCTCATGTCCGGCATGGGGCAGATCCCGGTCGAACGCTCCGGCCGGACGCGCCTGAGCGACCCGCTCGGTGGCGGCCGGTCCCTGGTCGAGCAGGGCGGGGCGATCATCGTCTACCCCGAGGGCACGCTCACCCGCGACCCCGACCTGTGGCCGATGCGCGGCAAGACGGGTGCGGTGCGGATCGCGCTCGAGAACGACGTGCCGCTCATCCCGATGGCCCACTGGGGCACGCAGAACATCATGGCCAGGTACGGCAAGAAGCTCCGGCTGTTCCCGCCGTCCCGCGTCGACGTCATCATCGGTGACCCGGTCGACCTGTCGGCGTACCGCGGTCGGCAGATCGACCAGCAGATGCTCGGCGAGGCCACCGAACTCGTCATGCGCGAGATCACCGCGCTGCTCGAGGTGCTCCGTGGCGAACGGGCACCCGCGACCCGCTGGGACCCGGCGGCGAACAACCAGAAGGAGACCGGCCGGTTTGAGTGACCTCCGACCCCACGACGACCGACCCGACCCCGCCGCCGCGGCTCCGGGGGCCTTCGACACCGCCGCGATCCGGGTGGTCATGCAGTCGACCGACAAGCCCCGGGTGGCCGTGATCGGTGCCGGCAGCTGGGGGACCACGTTCGCGAAGGTGCTGGCCGAGGGTGGTGCGTCCACCGTGGTGTGGGCCCGACGCCCCGAGGTCGCCCGCGAGATCACCGAGACCAAGCGCAACTCGGACTACCTGCCCGGCATCAACCTGCCCCGCACCCTGACCGCCTCGACGTCCCTCGAGCGCGTGCTCGACGGCGCCTCGCAGGTGTACGTCTCGGTGCCCTCGCAGACCCTGCGCTCCAACCTCGCCGCGATCCGCGAGCTGCTGCCCGCGGACGTGCCGGTCGTCAGCCTGATGAAGGGCGTCGAGAAGAGCACGGGACTGCGGATGAGCGAGGTCCTGCTGCAGGGGCTCGGCATCGACCAGGACCGCATCGCCGTGGCCAGCGGCCCGAACCTGGCGCTCGAGATCGCCCGTCGGCAGCCGACCGCCGCCGTGGTGTCGTCGTCGTCGCTGGATACCGCCACCGACGTCGCAGCCGTCGCGACGAACCCGTACTTCCGGTCGTTCATCAACACCGACGTCATCGGCACCGAGTTCGGCGGCGTGCTGAAGAACCTCATCGCCGTCGCGATCGGCATCGTCGACGGGGTCGGCTACGGCGAGAACACCAAGGCGTCGATCATCACGCGCGGCCTCGCCGAGATGACCGACTTCGCGGTGTCGCTCGGCGCGCAGTCGTCCACGCTGTCCGGGCTCGCGGGCCTCGGCGACCTCATCGCCACGTGCCAGTCGCCGCTGTCGCGGAACAACACCGCCGGGCGGTTGCTCGGCCAGGGCTACCGGTTCGACGAGGTCGTCCGCCAGATGAACCAGACGGCGGAGGGGCTGGCCTCGGTCGCCCCGATCCTCGAGCTGGCCGCGGCGAACGGCGTCGACATGCCCATCGTCAGCCAGGTCGGCGAGGTCCTCGCCGGTAGGCTCGATCCGCGCAACATCGCGCCGCACCTCACCGAGACCGACGAGCCGCAGGGCGAGTGACCGGTCCCGTACCGAGTCACGAAGGGACTCCCGTGCCCACGATCCCCGAGGGAACCCCCATGCCCAGGACCACCGTCGCCGTGCTCTTCGGCGGTCGCTCGAGCGAGCACGAGATCAGCTGCGTGACCGCCGGCGGCATCATGGACGTCGTCGACCGGGCCGAGTACGACCTCGTGCCGATCGGGATCACCCAGGACGGTGCCTTCACGCTGCAGTCGGACGACCCGGCGCAGTGGACCCTCCGCGACGGCGCGCTGCCGACGGTGCCCGACAACGGCACGCGGATCGCGTTCCCCACCTCGCCGGCCACCAACGAACTCGTCGTGTCCCACCCCGACGGCACGGTCACCGCGATCCCGGTCGACGTGGTGTTCCCGATCCTGCACGGCCCCTTCGGCGAGGACGGCACGATCCAGGGCCTGCTCGAGATCGCCGGGCTGCCGTACGTCGGCGACGGCGTGCTCGCGAGCGCCCTGGCGATGGACAAGCACGTCGCGAAGGCCGTGCTCGAGCACGCCGGGCTCCGGGTCGCACCGTGGACCACGGTGCTCCGCCGGCAGTGGGCGGCCGACCCCGTGGACGTCGCCGAGACGATCGCCGCCCACGGCTGGCCGCTGTTCGTCAAGCCGGCCCGCGCCGGGTCGAGCATGGGTGTCTCGCGCGTCGACGAGCCCTCGCAGCTGGGTGCCGCCATGGACCTGGCGTTCGAGCACGACTCCAAGGTGATCGTCGAGCCCCGTGTGGTCGGCCGCGAGGTCGAGGTCGCCGTGCTCGAGGGCCGTGACGGTGTGCCGCGCACGAGCCTGCCGGGCGAGATCGTGGTGGCCGAGGACGGCTTCTACGACTTCGCCTCGAAGTACCTGGGCGGCGACGAGTCGCTGCTCTGCCCGGCACCGCTGACCGACGACCAGACCGACGAGATCCGCTCCATCGGTGCCCGCGCGTTCGAGGCCATCGGTGGTTCCGGGCTCGCTCGGGTCGACTGCTTCCTGACCGACGACGGCTTCGTCGTGAACGAGGTCAACACGATGCCGGGCTTCACGCCGCTGTCGATGTACCCGCGCTGCTGGGCGGCGTCGGGCGTGTCCTACGGCGAGCTGATCACCGAGCTCATCGAGCTGGGTCGCGCCGCCGTCCGCTGACCAGGCCGTGCTGACCAGGCCGTGCTGGCTTGCTCGGCGCGCGAGCGTCAGCCGGCTGTCAGCCCTGCACGTCGGCGGGGTCGAGGCACTTGTGCCCGTCCTTGGGCAGTGACGACACGGCGTCGGACAGCTCCTGCACGACCGATGACGTGGTCTTCGTCGAGTCGACCACGACCTGCACGGCCGGTGACCGACCGAACGTCGTGTAGACGACCTGGTCGCCGCGGTCGTCGCGGATCCAGTCGACGCCGCCCTGCGAGAAGCACGGCAGGTCGGACACGGTGGGGACGGCGACACCGCAGTGGTAGATCGCCACCTCGGGGTCGCCCCAGGCCGCCGTGGCCTGCGCGTTCGTGGTCCGCAGGTCGAACTTCGAGTCCACGGTCGCGGGCAGCCGGACCTGCACGGCGGCGCACGCCGCTACGTTGGCCGACGGGGCGGCGGACATCGACACGGCGTTCGTGCACCCGGTCAGCCCGGCGGCGAGGGTGATCACGGCCCCCACGATCGCGAGGGTCCGAGGGGTGCGGCGCGCGGTGTCCATCGCCGTCCAGGCTACCGTTCTCGTGTGGATGCGACGGACGACGCCTGGGCCGGACCGACGGTGGGGGAGCTCGGCGAACTCGTCGTCCTCGACCGGATCACGAGCCGTCTGCCCGCGGGCACGCCGATCCTCGGCCCCGGTGACGACTGCGCCGTCGTCGCCGCTCCGGACGGCCGCTTCGTCGTGACGACGGACATGATGGTGCACGGTCCGGACTTCCGGTGGGCGTGGTCGTCGCCGACGGACATCGGCTGGAAGGCGGCCGCCACGAACCTCTCCGACGTCGCCGCGATGGGCGCCGTGCCGAGCGGCCTCGTGATCGCCCTCGCCGCACCGCAGGACACCCCCGTGGCCGTCCTCGAGGGCATCGCCGACGGCTTCCGGCTCGCCGTCGATGCACTCGCGCCGGGGTGCGGGGTCGTCGGGGGAGACCTCTCCACCTCGGCGACGTTCACGGTGGCCGTCACCGCCTTCGGTGACCTGCTGGGCCGCGCGCCCGTGCTGCGGTCGGGTGCGGGCGTCGGTGACGTGCTCGCGGTGTCCGGCGAGTTGGGACGTGCCGCGCGCGGGCTGTCCCGGCTGTTCCGCGACGGCGTCGACGAACGGGGCGAGCCGGACCGCGCCGCGACGGTCGCGAGCGGTGCCGACGGCGACCCCGACGTCGGACGCCAGCGCCGCCCGGTGCCCCCGATCGCCGACGGGCCGCTCGCGGCCGGGGCCGGGGCCACCGCGATGCTCGACCTGTCCGACGGCCTGGCGATCGACGCCGGTCGGCTCGCCCGTGCCAGCCGGGTGACGCTCGAACTCGATGCCGCCGCCGACCTCGACGAGGTTGCGCTGCACGGTGGCGAGGACCACGGACTGCTCGCCACGTTCCCGGCAGGCACGGCTCTGCCCGGGGGCTTCCGGCGCATCGGTGTCGTGCGGGAGCGCGGCGACGCGGACGTGCTGCGCGCCGGTGCCGCGGTGCCGACGACCGGCTGGGACCCCTACGCCGACTGGGACGGTGCCGCCGGCTGACCCGGCCCGGTCGGTGCGCGACCGTGTGGCGACAGAACACGCGTCGTTCGACAGGTGCACTGTCGCAGGGCGCGTGCACACGCGCAGAGCGCCTCAGCCGGCGGCGACGGCCTCCCACGCGACGGTCTCGCCGTAGCTGCGCTTGCTGAACGGCGCGAGCCCCGCCGGCCAGGTGGGCTCGGGGGAGCGTTTGCTCCGCTCGACCACGACGACGGCATCCGGCGTCAGCTTCGGCGACAGGGCTTCGAGCACCTCGGCGAGCTCGTGCTCCGTGATGTCGTAGGGCGGGTCGATGAACACCAGGTCGAAGGTGCGGACGGTCCCGCGCAGGTACCCGAGCACCGGCTGCGGCTGCACGTCGATCCGGACGCCCGGCACCCGCTGCTGCACGGCCTTCGCGTTCGCCCGGCAGGCCTGCGCGGCGGCGGACGCCCGGTCGACCAGGACCACCTCGGCCGCACCGCGGGACGCCGCCTCGAGCCCGAGCGCGCCCGTGCCCGCGTACAGGTCGGCCACCGACGTGGCCTCGACGAGCCCCCGTGCCTCGAGCGACGAGAACAGCGCCTCGCGCACGCGGTCACTCGTCGGGCGGGTGCCGGACTTCGGCACCCGGAGCGTCAGGGAGCCGGCGGCGCCGGCGATGATGCGGGTCATGCAGCCACCGTATCGGCCCGGCGGGTCCGGTCCGGCGTTCTCCACAGGCCGCTCGGGAGGCGCGGGTGGGGTCGGTCGTGCCCGGTACCGTTGGAGCGTGGTCACCTCCGGAACCCCCGCTGCGCCGGCCGCGCCCGACCTCGGTCCGGCGCCGCTCGACGCGCGGCTCGCGAACGTACTCGGCGGTCGGACGGCGACCGCGATCGAGAAGGCCTTCGGCTACCGCACGGTGGGGGAGTTCCTCGAGCACGCGCCCCGGCGCTACGCCGAGCGTGGTGCACTGACGGCCCTCGACTCGCTCGCGATCGGCGAACCGGTCACCATCGTGGCCGAGGTGGTCGACGTCCGTGAACGCACCATGCGCGCGCGCCGCGGCTCGATCCTCGAAGCGAAGATCGGCGACGGCAAGGGCCTGCTCACCCTCACGTTCTTCAACCAGGGGTGGCGCACGAAGGACCTCGTCCCCGGCGCCCGGGGCATCTTCTCCGGCAAGGTCAGCGACTACCGGGGTGCCCGGCAGCTCGCCCACCCGGACTACGAGCTGTTCGACCCCGACGATCCCCGCGCCACGGCGGAGCCCGGCTCCGACGAAGCGATCCGGTGGTCGCGCCAGCCGATCCCGATCTACCCGGCGACGGCCTCGCTCACCTCGTGGCAGATCGCGAAGTCCATCGGGATCGTCCTCGACACCCTGCCGGACCTGCCCGACCCGGTGCCGGCGTCCGCGCGGTCCCGGCTCGACCTCGTGCCGTTCCGCCGTGCCCTCGAGCTGCTGCACCGCCCCGAGAAGGTCGCGGACTTCAAGCGCGCGCAGGACGCCCTGCGCTACCGCGAGGCGTTCGTGCTGCAGACCGCCCTGGTGCAGCGCCGGATCGCGGCCCGTCGCACCGCGGCCACCCCGCGCGTGGCCGCCCCCGGTGGCATCCTCGAGCGCTTCGACGCCACCCTGCCCTTCACGTTGACGGACGACCAGCGGGCCGTCGGGGCCGACATCGACCAGGACCTCGCCCGCACCTGGCCCATGCACCGGCTGATCCAGGGCGAGGTCGGTTCGGGCAAGACGCTCGTGGCGATCCGGGCGATGCTCACGGTGGCCGAGTCCGGCGGCCAGTCCGCGCTCATCGCCCCGACCGAGGTGCTGGCGGCCCAGCACCTGCGCTCCATCGTGAAGTTCCTCGGTCCGGACCTGGCCGCCGAGCTCCGACCGGTGATCCTGACCGGTTCGCAGTCCACCGACGAACGTCGCCGGGCCCTGCTCGCGGCGGTGTCGGGCAGCTCACGGCTGGTCGTCGGCACCCACGCGCTCCTGGGCGACCGGGTGGACTTCGCCGAGCTGGGGCTCGTGGTGGTCGACGAGCAGCACCGCTTCGGCGTCGAGCAGCGCGAGGCCCTCCGCACCAAGGGCACGACCCCGCCGCACGTGCTCGTGCTCACGGCCACGCCGATCCCGCGCACCGTCGCCATGACGGTGTTCGGCGACCTCGACGTCTCGACCATCACGGGCATGCCGTCGGGGCGCGCCGGCGTCGAGACCTTCACGGTCCCGCTGGCGGAGCACCCCGGATGGGAACCCCGGATATGGTCCCGCATGGCCGAGGAACTCGCCAAGGGCCGCCAGGCGTTCGTCGTCTGCCCGGCCATCGACGACGCCCACACCGAGGACGACGGCGAGCCGGAGCCGGCCGAGGGTGAGGACGACACCCCGAAGCGCGCCCCGGCGACCGTGCTCGCCACCGCCGAGCGGATGCGCACCATGCCCGTGCTCGAAGGGCGCTCGATCGCGGTCCTGCACGGCCGGATGACCGCCGACGAGAAGGACCGCGTGATGACGTCCTTCGCCGCCGGCGACCTCGACGTGGTCGTGGCGACGACCGTGATCGAGGTCGGCGTCGACGTGCCGAACGCGGCGATGATGGCCGTCCTCGACGCCGACCGGTTCGGGGTCTCGCAGCTCCACCAGCTCCGCGGCCGCATCGGTCGTGGGGAGTGGGCCGGCGTCTGCTTGCTGGTCACCTCGGCCGAGCTCGAGACCACCTCGCGCGAGCGCGTCGACGCCGTGGCCGCCTCGGACGACGGGTTCGAGCTCGCCCGGGTCGACCTCGAGCTCCGACGTGAAGGCGACGTCCTGGGCGAACGGCAGTCCGGTGGGCGGTCCTCGCTCAACCTGCTCCGGGTGGTCGAGCACGCCGACCTCATCGTCGACGCGCGCGGAGAAGCGGAGCGCGTGCTCGAACCCGATCCCGAGCTCGAGGGGTCCCCGGCTCTCCGTGAAGCCCTCGCCCGGCGCCTCGACGAGTCCGACGCGGCGTTCCTCGGCAAGAACTGACCCCGGGGCACAGCCTCGCGGGCGGTATCGTCGCTGCCATGGCGCAGATCGCGGTGGTCCCCGGTTCCTTCGACCCCGTCACCCTCGGGCACCTCGACGTCATCGGCCGCGCGGCCGGGCTCTTCGACGAGGTGCACGTCCTCGTGGTGCACAACCCCGACAAGAAGCCGGCGATGTTCGAGGCGGTCGACCGGGTTCGGCTCATCAAGGACTCGCTGGTCGAGGTCGGCGCGCCGGAGACGGTCACGGTCGGCGAGTGGACGTCCGGGCTGCTGGTCGACTACTGCCGGCAGGTCGGGGCGAAGGTCCTGGTGAAGGGCGTGCGGTCCGGCGAGGACGTCGCGTACGAGACTCCGATGGCCATCATGAACCGCCACCTGGCCGACGTCGAGACGGTGTTCCTGCTGCCCGAGGCGTCGCGAGCGCACGTGTCGAGCTCGCTGATCCGCCAGGTGTCGTCCCTCGGCGGTGACGTCACGCCCTACGTGCCGAAGACGGTCGCCGACGCGCTCGCGTCCCGCTGAGCACGCTCGCTGAGCACACCCGCTGAGCGCGCCCGCTGTACGCGCCCAGCCAGTCCGCCCAGTCCGCCCAGCAACCGCACTGCGCCCACCGCGTCCGGACACGCCTGTCGCCACCTCGACTCTCGGCCCCGATCGCGCTAGGCTTGTCGATCGTGTCTTCCCCCGTGAACAGCCCCTACGCCCTGCGCGTGCGCGACCTCGCGCACCGGCCGGGTGAGATGCGCGAGCACTCGCTCGACATCGAGGTGCCCGACGCGATGGGGGCCGGTCTGATCGGCGTCCGACAGGGTGCCGAACTGCACATCGACGTCAAACTCGAGGGCCTGCACGAGGGTGTCCTCGTGTCCGGACACGCTTCGGCCGACGCCACGGGGGAGTGCTCGCGCTGCCTCATCGACATCAGCGAACCGATCGAGGTCGATTTCGCCGAGCTGTTCGCGTATGATGCCTCGGAGGATTTCGACTTCTTCGTTCGCGATGACCACGTGGACACCGAACAGGTCGTTCGAGATGCGGTGGTGCTGTCGCTGCCGTTCCAGCCGGTCTGCCGACCGGACTGCCCAGGACTCGACCCGGTGACGGGCGAGCGTCTGGCCGACCTCGGCGAGCAGCCCGCTCGTCAGGTGCTGGATCCCCGCTGGGCAGCGCTCAGCGCGATCGAGCTCGACGACAGCACCGACGGTGACACCACCGCACCGAAGACCACCGAGGGCGAGGAGCGGGCCGAGACCGAGTAGGTCCCGACACCGCCAGCCCCCGTACCGACCACCGACCAACCGAAAGAGATTCACCATGGCCGTTCCCAAGCGCAAGCAGTCCCGTGCGAACACGCACGCCCGTCGTTCGCAGTGGAAGGCCACGCCGATCCAGCTCGTGAAGACGATCGAGAACGGTCAGGTCACCTACAGCCTCCCGCACCGCGCGAAGGTCGTCGAGGACTCGGCCGGCACGCCCCTGTACATGGAGTACAAGGGCCGCAAGGTCGCCGACGTCTGATCGGACCGAACGCATGACGACAACGTCCGGCGCTGCGGGGTCTCGCCCCGCGGGGCCGGACGTCGTTCGTCTGCAGGGCATCCTCGGGGCCGACATCGACCTCGAGCTGCTCCAGCTCGCCCTGACGCACCGCTCCTACGCCTACGAGCACGGGGGCATCAAGCACAACGAGCGCCTCGAGTTCCTCGGGGACTCGATCCTCGGCCAGGCCGTGACCGTGAAGCTCTACCGGTCGTTCCCCGACCTCGACGAGGGCGACCTCGCCAAGCGTCGAGCGAGCCTGGTGTCGACCGTGGCGCTGGCCGAGATCGCCCGGATGATCGGGCTCGGCCGCTACCTGCGCCTCGGCAAGGGCGAGGAACAGACCGGCGGGCGCGACAAGTCGTCGATCTTGGCCGACACCGTCGAAGCCGTCATCGGCGCGACGTACCTGTCGGCCGGTCCCGACCCGGCCACTGAGCTCGTGCTCCGTCTGGTCGAGCCGCTCATGATCGACCCGGACCGCTTCGGCGCCGCGATGGACCCGAAGACGAGCCTGCAGGAGCTCGCCTCGAGCCGCTCGCTCGGCAACCCGGCGTACCGCGTCACCGAGACCGGCCCGGACCACGACAAGACCTTCATGGCGACGGTCGTCCTGCAGGGCGAGGACATCGCCACCGGCACCGGGTCGAGCAAGAAGGCCGCCGAGATGGCCGCTGCGCTCGACGCCTGGACCCGGTTGTCCGGCCGAGCGGCCTGACCGCGTGCCCGAACTCCCCGAGGTCGAGGTCGTCCGCGCCGGCCTCGAACCCGCCGTCAGCGGCGCGCGGGTCCTGCACGTCGACGTGGTCGACGACCGTGCCCTCACCCGGCACGACGGCCCTGCCGAGGACTTTGCCGACCGACTGACCGGTCGCACGATCGCCGCTGCCGTCCGCCGGGGCAAGTTCCTCTGGATGCCGCTGCAGCCCGAGCACGACGGGGACCGCCCCGAGGCACTCGTCGCCCACCTCGGCATGAGCGGGCAGATCCTGCTCGGTCGTGGGCGACCGGCAGCGAAGCACCGGCGGATCCTCATCGACGTGCAGCCCGCGGGCACCGACCGCTCGGGTGCTGCGGAGCCCCCCGTGGAACTCGAGTTCGTCGACCAGCGCACGTTCGGCTCGATGGCGATCGACGCGATGGTGCCGACGATCGACGGTGCTCCGGCCGGGTTCGGCGGGCAGGTCGACGCGATCGACCCCGATGCCGTGTGGCGTCGGTGGGTGCCCGGGCAGGTGTCGCACATCGCCCGTGACCCGCTCGACCCCGCGTTCGACGACGACCGGTTCACCGCGATGGCCCGGAAGCGTTCGAGCGGCATCAAGCGGGTGCTGCTCGACCAGGGCGTCGTGAGCGGCATCGGCAACATCTACGCCGACGAGTCGCTCTGGGCCGCGAAGCTGCACTACGACCGCGCCGCCGACCGCCTCACCCGTGCCGACCTGCGACGACTGCTCGACGAGGTCCGCGCGATCCTGCGCCGGGCGCTCGAGGACGGCGGCACGAGCTTCGACGCCCAGTACGTCAACGTCAACGGGCAGTCCGGGTACTTCTCGCAGCGCCTGAACGTCTACGGGCAGCAGGGGAAGCCGTGTCCACGCTGCGGCACGACGATCGTGCGCGAGGCCTTCATGAACCGGTCGAGCCACATCTGCCCCGTGTGCCAACCCCGTCCCCGCGCCCGCACGCGTTAGCCTGACGCCAACCAGAGCATCCGGAGACCGCATGTACTTGAAGAGCCTGACCATCAAGGGGTTCAAGTCCTTCGCGCAGCCGACGACGTTCGCGTTCGAGCCGGGCGTGACGTGCATCGTCGGCCCGAACGGCTCCGGCAAGTCGAACGTGGTGGACGCCCTGGCCTGGGTGATGGGGGAGCAGGGGGCGAAGACCCTGCGCGGCGGCAAGATGGAGGACGTCATCTTCGCCGGCACCTCGACCCGCGGTCCCCTCGGTCGCGCCCAGGTGCTGCTGACCATCGACAACAGCGACGGTCTGCTGCCGATCGAGTACTCCGAGGTGACGATCGCGCGCACGCTGTTCCGCAACGGTGGCAGCGAGTACGCCATCAACGGCGAGAACTGCCGGCTGCTCGACGTGCAGGAGCTGCTGAGCGACACCGGCCTCGGCCGTGAGATGCACGTCATCGTCGGGCAGGGGCAGCTCGACAAGGTGCTGCACGCCACCCCCGAGGACCGCCGCGGCTTCATCGAGGAGGCCGCGGGGATCCTGAAGCACCGCCGCCGCAAGGAGAAGACCCTCCGCAAGCTCGACGCGATGCAGACGAACCTGACCCGCCTGTCCGACCTGGCCGGTGAGATCCGGCGGCAGCTGAAGCCCCTCGGGCGGCAGGCCGAGGTCGCACGCAAGGCCCAGTCGGTGGCCGCGGTCTTCCGCGACGCCAAGGCCCGAATCCTGGCCGACGACGTGGTGCGCCTGCGCCGCGAGCTGCACGACCACCAGGAGGTCGAGGCGGGCCGCAAGTCCGAGCGCATCGTCCTGACCGAGCGGCTCGACCAGACCCGGGTGCGCCAGCAGCACGTCGAGCAGAGCATGGTCGGCGACGACGTCGACCGCGCCCGCACCGTGGTGCACCGGCTCGAGAGCGTGCAGGAGCGCCTCCGCGGCCTGTCGAGCCTGGCGAACCAGCGCCTGATGTTCCTCGCGCAGCAGGCCGACGCCCCGCAGCAGGGCCCGACCGTCACCCAGGAGCAGGTCGC
Organism: Curtobacterium sp. MMLR14_002; assembly: GCF_001864975.1. NCBI lineage: Bacteria > Bacillati > Actinomycetota > Actinomycetes > Micrococcales > Microbacteriaceae > Curtobacterium > Curtobacterium sp. MMLR14_002. The sequence continues at coordinate 5,250 of NZ_MJGT01000062.1, read as the reverse complement.
CGGGGTCCGTGCCGAGGCCGACCGCCTCGCCGCCCGCGCCGACGAGATGCAGGGTGGCTCGGCGACGACCGCCCGCGCGGTGCAGGACGCCCGCGCCGCGCTGGACACCCTCGACGAACGCATCGCCGCCCAGGCAGCCCGGGTCTCGCAGCACGACCTCGAGGCGCAGCGGCTCGCCAGCGCCGTCGACGTCGCCCGGTCGAAGCGCGGTTCCGCCGTCGCCGACCGCGAGCGGCGGGAGCGGGCTCTGGCCGAGGCCGGGGAGCGTGCCGAGCGTGCCGCGGCGGCCCTCGCCGAACTCGGTGTCGACCCGTCCGAGGGCGTCGACGAGTCCGCGCTGGCGCAGACCCTGGAGCAGGCGCGCGCCGAGCTCGAACGGGCCCAGACCACGCGCGACGAGCAGCGCGACCGCCTCCACGCCCTCGAACGCGAGCGGGACGCCCTCGACGCCCGGGTCACCGCGCTCGGCATGTCGATCGAGGTCCGCGACGGTTCGCAGGCCCTGATCGACGCCGGTCGCGCGGGCATCGTCGGTCGCCTGGCCGACAGCCTGACGGTCTCGCCCGGGTTCGAGGCCGCGATCGCCACCGCGCTCGAGGGACTCGCCGACGCCGTCCTCGCGGACGACCGCGGTGCAGCGCTCGACGCCGTCGACCACGCCCGCGCTGCTGACCTCGGCCGGATCGACGTCGTCGTCGCGGACGCCGCAGCCGTCACCACCGCCCTGCCCGTGACCCTGCCGGCCGGCGTCCGCCGTGCCATCGACCTGGTGCAGGGACCGCCGGCGCTCGCGTCGATCCTGCGTGACACGCTGGTCGCGGCGACCGACGACCTCGACCTGGAGGCGGTGCTCACGGCCGCCCCGCACGCCACGGTGGTCACGCGGTCCGGCGACCTCGTCCGCGCGGTCCGCGTGACCGGCGGCGGGGAGCGCTTGACCTCGCGCATCGAGCTCGTCGCGGAGCGCGACGACGCCGTGACGCGCCGCGACGCGATCGCGACCGACGCCGAGGACGCGGCCACGGGCCTCCAGGCCGCACGCAGTGCCGTCGAGGACGCACGCCGCCGTGCGGACGAGGCCGACGCAGCATCCCGCGCGTACACGCGGGCGAAGGCCGAGTACGACCGCACGAGTGCGTCGACGCGGGCGAAGGCGGAGAACGCCGCGGCCGAGGTCGAACGGCTGCGTGCCGCGCTGGCCGAGACCGACGGCGCCGTCGAGACCGCCGAGGCGGTGCTGGCCGAGGCCGAGTCGGCGCACCGGGCCTTCACCGAGCAGGAGCGCCCCGTGGTCGACGCCTCCGAGCGTCCCGGGCTGCAGGACGCGCTCGAAGCCGCACGTGCGGCCGAGGTCGAGCAGCGGATCCAGGTCGAGACCGTGCGCGAGCGGGTGCGCGCCGAACGGAACCGCGCCGACCAGCTCGAACGCCAGCTCGAGGCGGAGCGCGCCGCCGCCGAGGAGGCCGCCCGGCTCGCCGTCATCCGACGCGGCCAGATCCGGACCGCGGAAGCCGTGCTCGCCGACCTGCCCGGGGTGCTCGGTGCGGTCGACCGTTCGCTGGCCGAAGCGCGGGTGCAGCTGGCGACGGAGGAAGCCGAGCGGTCGAAGCGCAACACCGAGCTGCAGACGATCCGCAACGAGGAGCGCGAGCTCCGGGACCGCCTGCAGACCATCACCGACGGCGTGCACTCGCTCGAGATGGAGATCTACGAGAAGAAGCTGCACGTGTCCGGCGTCCTCGACCGGGCGCAGAGCGAGCTCGGGCTGACGGAAGCAGTGCTGGTGGCCGAGTACGGGCCGCACGTGCCGGTGCCCGTCGACGTGCTCGTGGACCCGCGGGTGCGCGCGCGGAAGCACCGCGAGGCGGAGCGCGCGGCGGCGGCTGCAGCCGCCGAGGCCGCGGGCGTGACCGAGCCGGAGGAAGCTGCGGCAGACGCGGGCCCCGAAATCGACGACGTGGCCCTCGTCGACGCCGAGTCCACGCTGCCCGGCGGCCCCGCGCTGCCCGAGTTCGACACCACCGACGAGGTCGACCCCGCCGACGTCGAGACCGTGCCCTACGTCCGTGCCGAGCAGGAGCGCCGACTCAAGGCCGCCGAGCGCGACCTCGGACAGCTCGGCAAGGTGAACCCGCTCGCGCTCGAGGAGTTCCAGGCGCTCGAGCAGCGGCACGCGTTCCTCGCCGAGCAGCTCGAGGACCTGCAGAAGACCCGGACGGACCTGCTGACGATCATCGACGAGCTCGACACGAAGATGCAGACGATCTTCGAGTCCGCGTTCAACGACACGAAGGAAGCGTTCGACGTCATCTTCCCGATCCTGTTCCCGGGCGGCTCGGGGTCCATCAACCTGACCGACCCGACCGACCTGCTCGGCACCGGGATCGACGTGCAGGTGAAGCCCGCCGGCAAGAAGATCGACCGCCTGACCCTGCTGTCCGGCGGCGAGCGGTCCCTGGCGGCGGTGGCGCTCCTGGTCGCGATCTTCACCGCGCGGCCGTCGCCGTTCTACATCATGGACGAGGTCGAGGCGGCGCTCGACGACGCCAACCTCGGCCGCCTGCTGACCGTGTTCGAGCGGCTCCGCGAGTCGTCCCAGCTCATCGTCATCACGCACCAGAAGCGCACGATGGAGATCGCCGACGCCCTGTACGGGGTGTCGATGCGGCAGGACGGCGTCTCCGCCGTCGTCGGCCAGCGGGTGCAGAAGCGCGAGCCGGCGGACGCTGTCGCCTAGGCGCCCTGGTCGCGACCACGACAGACGGGAGGCGCGGTGCCAGCTGGCACCGCGCCTCCCGTTCTGTCAGGTGCGTCCGGACAGGACGCCGGGTCGCTACGCGCGACCGCGGATCGTCCGGAGCAGCCAGCCGATGACCGCCAGCAGGATGAGCACGATGCCCACCCAGAGCAGGAACTTCAGCGCACCGACGAAGATGCCGCTGAAGAGCAGGACGAGGCCGACGATGATCGCGATGATCAGCAGTGCGGGCATGAGGGTCTCCTATCCCTGGAACGAGACCGAGCAGATGCCCGGACCGTCAGGACGCTACTCCTCGGCGTGCCGATGCGTTCGCTCAGCCGCCGAGATCGCGTTCGCTCAGCCGACGAGGTTCTGCACGAACACGTGCGGGGTGAAGCCCGTGAGGTCGTTGATGCCCTCGCCCTGCCCGATGAGCTTGATCGGGATGCCGGTCTTCTCCTGCACGCTCAGCACGAACCCGGCCTTGGCCGAGCCGTCGAGCTTCGTGATGACGAGGCCGGTCACACCGGCACCCTCGATGAAGGCCTGAGCCTGTGCGAGGCCGTTCTGGCCCGTCGTCGCGTCGAGGACGAGCAGGACCTCGCTGATCTCGGTCTGCTTCTCGACCACGCGCTTGATCTTCGTGAGCTCGTCCATCAGGCCGGCCTTGGTGTGCAGGCGCCCGGCGGTGTCGATGACGACGATCTCGGTCTGGTCGCGGATCGCCTTCTCGACGGTCTGGTACGCCACCGATGCCGGGTCCTGCCCGGGCTGCGACGGACGGACGACGTCGACGCCGGCGCGCTGGGCCCAGGTGGCGACCTGCTCGACCGCCGCGGCGCGGAACGTGTCCGCCGCCCCGACGAGCACCGTGCGGTCGTAGGTCTTCAGGAACTTGGCGAACTTGCCGATCGTCGTCGTCTTGCCGACGCCGTTCACCCCGACGACGAGCACCACGGCGGGCCGCGCGCTGAGCTTCAGGGTGGTGTCGAGCTTGGAGAGCCGTTCCTCGAGGACCTCGCGGAGCATGCGCTGCAGGTCGGCGGGGTCGGTCGTGCCGTACCGGTCGACGCGGGCGTGCAGGTCCTCGATGATCTCCTCGGAGATGTCTGGCCCGAAGTCGGCGCCGATGAGGGCGGTCTCCAGGTCCTCCCACGTGGTCTCGTCGATCGTCTTGCGCTGGAAGAGGCCGCGCAGCCGTGTGGACAGTGACCAAGAACTCGCCATGCTCCCAGCTTAGAGCGCGGCACATGTCCGCTGTGCCCGGTATGCTCGGGATCACGAAGGGGAGTATTCCCTCTCGGTGACCCCGTCAGTACGGTCCGGAACGATCCGGCCCCGGGGCGCCGGTCGTGCGACACCGGTTCCGGTGCCGAGCGACGGAAGAGACCTTCAGGCCTCGGCGTACCCGCACAGCAGCGGCACGCCCTACCTGAAGGAAACCGTGGACGTCCCACTCTTCGTCTGGCTCATCACGATCGCCGGCATCCTCGCGCTGCTGGTGTTCGACTTCTACTCGCACGTCCGCACGCCGCACGTGCCCCACATCCGCGAATCCGCGTTCTGGTCGGCCTTCTACATCGGGCTGGCGATCCTGTTCGGCATCGGCATCCTGGTGTTCGGCGGCGGGCAGGCCGGTGGCGAGTACTTCGCCGGCTGGCTGACCGAGAAGGCGTTGTCGGTCGACAACCTCTTCGTCTTCCTCATCATCATGTCGAGCTTCGCCGTGCCGAAGGAGTTCCAGCAGAAGGTCCTGCTGGTCGGCGTCGCGATCGCGCTCGTCGCCCGCGGTGTCTTCATCGCCCTCGGCGTCACGATCATCGAGAACTTCTCGTGGGTCTTCTACCTGTTCGGTGCGCTGCTGTTCTGGCTCGCCTGGTCGCAGGCCCGCAGCGGCAACGACCACGGCAGCGAGGGTGAATCCCGGCTCATCCGGATCCTCAAGCGCATCATCCCGACCTCGGACCACTACGACGGTGACCGCCTGACCACCCGCGTCGACGGCAAGCGGCTGTTCACCCCGATGCTGCTCGTCATGGTCGCCATCGGCCTGACCGACGTGCTGTTCGCGCTCGACTCGATCCCCGCGATCTTCGGGCTGACGCAGGACGCCTTCATCGTGTTCACGGCGAACGCGTTCTCGCTGCTCGGTCTCCGGCAGCTGTACTTCCTGATCGCCGGGCTGCTCGAGCGCCTCATCTACCTGGGCCAGGGCCTGGCCGTCATCCTCGCGTTCATCGGTGTGAAGCTCGTCTTCCACGCCATGCACGTCAACGAGCTGCCCTTCATCAACGGTGGCGAGCACATCGAGTGGGCGCCGGAGATCCCGATCTGGTTCTCGCTGGGCTTCATCGCGCTGACGATCGCCGTCGCCACGACCGCGTCGCTGGTGGTCTCGAAGCGCCGCCAGGAGCGCGGGCTCACCCCGACCGGCCAGCCGAAGGATTCGGTCGAGGCCGACGCGAAGTAGTCGTCACCACCTGACGGACAGGAGGCGCGGTGCCAGCTGG
>NZ_MJGT01000061.1:117738-258553 GCF_001864975.1 Curtobacterium sp. MMLR14_002 | reverse complement strand
GTGCCAGCTGGCACCGGGCCTCCAGTCCGTCAGCGGTTGCGCTCCAGATCCCCGATCACGCGTGCGCAGAACGGTCGCGGCTGAAGAACTCGGCGAACATCTCCCGTTTCGCCGCGTGTGAATCGGGCTCGAGCTCGAGTCCCTCCATGTTGAGGTCGGTCCCGAACAGTCGCAGGATTCCCGGGCCACTCGGCTCCGCGGTCTCGAGGGACACCGAGAACAGTGTCGGCAACACCTCGCCTGCGGCGATCCGCCGGGCCTCTGCAAACGCCGCACGGTACGTCGCGTCGGTGACGCGAATCACACTGACCGACCAACTCGTGGCGTCCCAGTCGGGCGCAACCGTCTCGCCCCTCGGAGCATGGAAGAAGTGCACGACGAACGTGTCGCGCTCGCCTTCGCTGCCGTAGTGCCGCTCGTCCACTTCTTCGATCTGCACGAACTCATCTTGTCAGCGTCAGCCGGGGCGTTCGAGGCCGCGGACCAGCCGAAGCATGCACCTTCGCCGGTACCATCTCGCCATGGCTGAAGCAGGTCTGCTCGCAGCGAGCATCGCAGTCCTGGTGGGTACGGTCGCGATCCTCGTGCATCGCGTGCGGACCCCGGCCTGGGTGCGTGACGTGCAGCTCACCTTGAACGCCAGCCCCGTGACCAGCCTGCTACTGCTCCTGGCCGGTGCGCTCCTGGTCGCCCTCGTCCTCGCCTTCGGGATCTTCTTGCTCGCCACCAGGCACAGCGTCGTCGGGTGGGCAATCGTCTGTCTCGCTGCGACCGGCATCGCTCACCTCGGGGTGACCGTGTGGATCCGGCGACAGCCGCTCTCGTGATCAGGTGCGGAGTCAGGCCGTGGTCAGTGTGGATGTTGCATGGGGCACTCCACGCCGTTCGCGATCTGCAAGGCTCAGGACATGTCGTGGCCACAGGCTGATCCCCTGCACTCGGATCGTCTCGCCCTGGAACCGCTTGCCGTTGACCACGCAGCCGAGATGCTGACCGCCCTGGCTCCACCAGAGCTCTACCGGTTCACTGGCGGCGAGCCACCGACCCCGGACGAACTGGTCGCACGGTACGGCCGCCAATCCCAGGGCCAGTCTGAGGACGGCAGCGCGGGTTGGCTGAACTGGATCGTCCGCCCTGCCTGCGGCGGACCGGCGATCGGGTTCGTGCAGGCCACCCTCGGACGCAAGGAAGACGGCCTCGTCGCGGACCTCGCCTGGCTGGTCACGCCAGAGGAACAGGGTCGAGGGATCGCCGTCGAGGCAGCAGCAACCGTCGTGACGTGGTTGCGTTCGGTCGACGTCCGACACATCAGGGCTTTCATCCATCCCGATCACACCGCCTCGATGGACGTGGCGCGACGGACCGGGCTTGCACCCACGAGCGCTCTGGTCGACGGCGAAACCCTTTGGGAAGCCTTCTTGCCCAAGGCCACTGAGCACTGATCCCGTCCGATAGCCGGTCGGCTACCGGACGACGGAATGGGCGACCACCGCTGTGCTCTCAAACGAAAGGACATCGGAAGGGGCCTCCCGCACCGCTGCGTCCGTGAAGACAGCCTGCATCCGTTTACGGCCTTCGTCGGTCTGGCTCATGTACGTCTGACCGATTGTTGCGATCCCTGCCGTCACTGCTGCCCAGAGGTCGTCGGGGCGGATACGGAAGGTGTACGAGAACAGGCTGCAGTCGACGGTGGTTGCGCCGGCGTTGCGAAACAGCTCGCGGAAGCCGCCGACGCTTCTCGGGAAATCGTCCGCTGGAGGCAATCGGTGTCCGGCGGGCACCGTGACGTCCGCTTCCCTGATGATCCTGTTCCAGAACTGGTTGAGCGCTCCGACCGGTTCGGACGGCCAAATCGTCGCGGCGACGGTTCCACCAGGACGGGTGACTCGAAGGAGCTCACGAGCCGATGTGAGCGGGGTTGGTACGTGGTTGAGGACGAAGTTCGCGATCGTGACCGCGAACGAGCCGTCGTCGTAGGGCAGTGAGGGAAGCGCCGCAGTTCCGATTTCCACCGTCGGGTAGCGTCTTGCAGCGAATCGCGCCATGGAAGGTTCCTTGTCGCATGCGGTGACCGCGAATCCGCGTCGGAGGAGGACACCCACGACCGATCCCGTCCCTGTTCCGACGTCCAGAGCGGGCCCGTCGCCGACGCTCACGTGGTTCCCGAGCAACCCGTCGATGGCACCTGCGCAGAGTCGCGCGAAAGACCTGTCGTAAGCAGTCGCAGTATCAGACCATCCGTCGAGCATGTCTCGACGCTACCCACACAACCGATCCCCGATGAGGGATCGGCTACCGGACGGTGTGAATGACTTCGACACTCATCGAGTGATCTGACGCCCGATACCGGGCGAGCGCGACTGTGGCTTCCGCCATGTCGCCGAATTCAGAGCGCCTGTGTCGTTGGACGTATTCGGCCGCCCGGGGTTCGGGGATTGCTTCCCGGTGGACGCTGATGGAGATGTGTGCGGTGTCGCGGACGAACGCCATCGGCGGCGCGACGCGGTCGTGTAAGTCCGCCGCTGCCTCACGCATCTGTCGCCGGATCGGTACCAGCGTCTCGTTGTCGAAGCCCTGGACGAACACGCCGGACGGCGAGCCGCCGAGCCCAACCAGCCGAACGTTGACGTCCAGCAGATCGCGGGCACGCTCGACCGCGTCGACGTAGTGCTCGATCGTTGTCTGCGCGACCTTGTCGCGGTAGGGCTCCAGGCTCGTGACTGTTAGGTGCAGGTCGGCGGCGTTGTAGATCTGGTGCGTGCCGTCGTAGAGGCTGCCGATTTCAGCGGCGGCCGCGGCCACCGCGTCAGCGACGTGCGCCGGCGGAAGCAGGACGAGGCTGAGACCCCAGCGTGGGTCACCGTCGACGGGCGCGTGATCCACGCGAAGGGTGCCCCTGTCGAAGGACCGGTGCGCTTCATCCCAGAGAGAGTCGTACTTCACGCCGGTTGCCATCGCTTCACGCTATCGGCCTGTCGCTCCGAGGATGAGCTGTACCGATAGCCGATCCTTCAACGGGCGTGAGCGAGTTAGCTCATGGTTATGAGCGACACGCAGCGACGAGCCGAACGACGTACTCGCATCGCGCTGGTTGCTGCACTCGTCGCGGGCGTCGCCTGCTTAGTCGTCGGGTTCGCCGAAATCCTGTCGCCGACCGGTTCGACTTGGCTTGCCGTTCTGATGTTCGTCCTGGCAGCTTCGGCTGGATGGCGCGTGACGATCTACTTGCGGCTGCTCAAGCGGTCTCAGTAGCGGATCCGCTTCGTGATGCTCCTGCTATGGCGTGACACCGCATCCCTTGGTTGCTCTCGTTCCGCAACCACCGGATGACACTTACGCTCGCCTCATGACCGACCGCGACGACGCAGCTCGCCCCACTCCGAAGACGTGGACGACGAAGTACCGCATTCTAATCGCGATTGGCACTGGCCTCCTGGGCTTGTTGTGCGCCTGGGCCTTAGTTGCCGGTGGCGCGACCGAGAAGTGGGTCGGTGGGATCGGGCTAATCGTTCTGATTGCGTGGGTGTTCGTCTTCCAAGCGCTCTATCGCCGCGGCTACTGATCGCACTGGCCTGCAAGCGTCGGCTGGCTCGATAGCGGATCCATCTCCGAGCACCATCTATCTCGGCTACTTGCGAGATCGGTCGTTGCGCGACCACGAGAAGAGCCAGCCTGCGAGCAGCATCACGGCACCCACAAACGTGAAGATGACGCCGGCTACCAGGTTCCACCGGCCTGCAAACAGGACGAGGCCGACCACCAGCAAGATGCCACCGACGAGCAGGTTGTACCGCGCGCGGGCTGGCCGATCATCGTCGCCGGAGGACTTCACCGCTCGAACGCTACCGGCGCAGCATGACGTTTGATAGTCAATCGGCTACCGGGCAGGCGGCATGGTCAGGCTGCCGCCGGCTTCGACAGCAGGTGTCGGACCGCCACGGTCGTGACCTGCGGCGGCATTGAGTGACCACCGTCGAACACGTGCGCCCTCACGAGCCCTGGTTGGAAGGCCGCGATGACCTCCTGCACTCCGTGGATCGGGAAGAGCCGGTCGTCACGTCCCGCGGCGACGAAGACGGGCTGGCCGATGGCGGCCGCGACGCGCGGAACGTCTCCTGATGACGCGAGTCCGGGGACGAACCACGCGGGGTTGTGATTGATGCGGGAGGCCTGAAACGAGGCCAGCGTTCCGATGCCACAGCTCACGGCTCCCCGCGAGATGCGCGTGTCCACAGCGAGGGAGAACAGTGCAACCTGCCCGCCGAGGGAGTGCCCGATGATCCCGAGCTTGCTGGGGTTGGTGCTGGTTTCCTGCATCCAGCTGGTCACCACTGCGATGTCGCGCGTGTGTTTGGCCTGCAAGCTCGTGCCGTCCGACACCCGGAAGAGCGCGTCGAGCCGTTCGTCGGCTGCCGGATTGTTAGTCCAGTGGCGTTGGCGCTCTTCAAAGCCGACGAGATCCGGCATGATCACACGCGCTCCTGCGCCCGCGAGCGCTCTCCCGTACGCGAGGCTCGGGTCACCAGTGAGACCAGCTGGCTCGCTCTTGCCGAGAGAGAACGCGCCGGCGTGCTGGTGAATGGCGATAATGTCGACACCGACGTGCTCGTCCGGAGTAATCAGGAAGCACGGGATCGTGTCGCCATCCGCGGTGTCGAGCTCGACGCGGTCCCACCGGCCCAGAACGTCGTCGCGCAAATGCTCGCGGCGGATCGCAGTTGGGCGGATCGAGTCCGGAGACGGAATCGCGAGCAGCTCGAGAACACTCAACCGAGCCGGATCGTCACTAGCGAGCGCCATTTCGGGACGCTATCAGTGCCCGGAGAACGATGGGTCACCGAGACCGCCAACGATGATGGGCAGTCCCATCGCTACCTGCGTTTACTGCCCACTCCCTGCACAACGAAGAGCAGACCGATCAGCACCAGGATGACCGCGATGATGATCTGCTGAATCGGCCGGGCTCCCGACTCGGAGGGCGACAAACCGTATAAGACGCCACAGGCGGCAAACACCACTCCGAGGACGATGACCGTGACTGGTCGCTTGGCGTTGAAGAAGTTCACTGCGTTCTCCTAGCGGGGCTTGTGCCCGAACGGGCCGTTTCTAGCCTGCCTGCGGATCGCCACTCTTGACCAAGCCCGCGTGACGATCGGACGCCCACGAATGGCTGCGCCACGCGCATCGCCCGCCCGGAAGGCGATCGTCTACCGGTCGCTGGAACGACGCTCGGCTCGAGCTCGACGTCGCTCGTCACGCCTCGCCCGCCACTCGGCGTCCTGCTGATCCTGCAGCGGGCTTCGACTCATGCTCCCGCGGGCCGCGAGGAAAATGAGCACGGCGACGACAACCAGGACTACCGGCACGAGCAACTGCAGAATCAACATTGCTACCCCTATCGATCGGTCGTGCCAATCCAGATGTGGGTGGAGCTTAGCGAGCCGTTGGCGACAGAGGTGCCGTCCGGTTGCCGATGGGCCATCGAGACACAGCAGCGCCCGCGGAGGCACGTGCTCCGCGGGCGCTATCGCTTGAGGGTCAGAGGGTGACCGTCTCGAACTCGAGGAGTTCCGCGCCGGTGGCGACGGGGTTGCTGTCGCCGTGGTGTGCGCCGGCCTGGCCGGTGCGCCACGTCTGGTAGGAGTCCTCGTCGGCCCAGGTGGAGACGACGAAGTAGCGGGTGCCGCCGGCGGTGGGGCGGAGGAGCTGGAAGCTCTCGAAGCCGGGCTGCTGCTCGACGTCGTGGTTCCGGCCGACGAAGCGTGCTTCGAGGTCGGCGCCCTTGCCCTGGGGGACGGTGATGGCGTTGATTTTCACGACGGACATGGTGTTCCTCTCGATGGTGGTCAGTGTTGGTGTGCGCGGGCGGCGGGGGTGACGGTGAACTCGTCGACGTTGCCCATCGCCTCGTGCACGTGCTCGGCGGCGTGTTCCGCGATGTGCTCGGCGTCGTGCACGGACGTGGTGGTGACTTCGACGGTGGCGGATCCGGTGAGGCGGTGGCCGACCCAGCGGAGGCGGAGGTTCCGGACGCCCTCGTCGCCGGTGGTGTGTTCGAGGGCGTGCTCGGCCTTGCCCAGCAGGGCGGGGTCGATGGCGTCCATGAGGCGGGCTCCGATGGACTTCACGGTCCCCCAGAGCAGGACCATGATCGAGACGGAGATGAGCAGGCCGATGATCGGGTCCGCGATCGGGAACCCGACCATGACGCCGATCGCGCCGAGGACGACCGACAGGGACGTGAACCCGTCGAGGCGGGCGTGCACGCCGTCGGCGACGAGGGCGGCGGAGCCGATCCTCTGGCCGACGCGGATCCGGTAGATCGCGACCGCTTCGTTGCCGGCGAAGCCGATCAGGCCGGCGGCGACGAGCAGCCACGGGTTCTCGATGGGCCGGGGGTTGATGAACCGGTCGATGGCCTGCCAGCCGGCGACGACTGCGGAGAGGGCAACGACGAACACGATGAACATGCCCGCGAGGTCCTCCGCACGGCCGTACCCGTAGGTGTAGCGGCGGTTCGCGACCCTGCGGCCGAGGACGAACGCTATCCACAGCGGCACCGCGGTCAACGCGTCTGCGAAGTTGTGGATCGTGTCCGCGAGTAGCGCGATCGACCCGGTGAACGCGACGATCACCGCCTGCAGCACGGTCGTGGCCAACAGGATGAACAGGCTGATCTTCAAGGCGCGAACGCCCGCGGTACTGGCCTCCATCGCGTCGTCGATCGAGTCCGCGGAGTCGTGCGTGTGCGGCACGAACAGGTCGTAGAGGAATCCCTTCACCCCGCCGTGCGGATGCGAGTGCCTGTGCTCACCGTGGTCGTGACCGTGACCGTGACCGTGGGGATGGTCGTGGTCAGGGTGGACCGGCGCGTGGTCGTGGCGGGTCATGCGCTCTCCCTCTCCCCGCGGTGATGCGGTGCCGCGCCGACGACGTGCTCGGCCTGCTTCACGGCATCGATCACCAGTTCCGACGCGTGCTCGTCAGTCAGCCGGTAGTAGACGGTGGTCCCCTCACGGCGGGTCGACACCATCCGTGCCAGACGGAGCTTGGCAAGGTGCTGCGAGACGCCCGCAGCGCTCTTGTCGACGACCTCGGCCAGCCGGTTCACGGACAGCTCCTCAGCGCTACGCAGCGCGAGGATGATCTTCACCCGGGTGGCATCCGCGAGCATCGCGAACACTTCCACCGCGAGTTCGACGTACTCGGATTCCGGACTCAATCCGCAGGGCTGCTTGTCTACGTGCACACGCAGATATTACACAAGCATCGGGCCGACCGGAGAGTCTCGCTAGCCGATCGGCTTCCGGGACGGTGCGCGCCTCCGGTTAGCTCCGGGGCAGCTCCGAGAGCATCGGGTGGTTGCGGTCACGCTCTGAAAGCAGCGCTTCGTTGAGTGGGATCGGCCAGTGGACGGCCGCCATCGGGTCAGCCAAGTTCACGAACGACGCGGAGTCATACGCCTCTGATGACCAGTGCTGGTCGACGCTGTAGAGGTAGTGAAGGTCTGTGAGGCACTGATAGGAGTTAGCAACGCCGGCCGGAACGAAAACCGCGGTCTCGTCATCGAGCTCGACGCTGACCGACGTACCGAAGGTCGGCCCCTCGCGCAGGTCGAGGTACGCAGCGAACGCGCGACCGTCGACCAGAGACACGTACTTGTTCCAGGGCTCCGCGTGGAAGCCACGGGTGGATCGTTCCTTGTTGAAGGCGACGCTTGTCTGCACCACCGTGAAGTCTTCGGGTAAGCCGGCCTCGACCAGCTTCGCCCGGTGGAACTTCTCCTGAAACCAGCCTCGGTCGTCCTCGACCTTGCTGACGGTGAATACGAGAAGACCCGGGATCGTCGTCGTCTTACCATGCGCATGCGTCGTCGCAGTCATGTCGTCAGGCTAGCTCTCATCAGCGAACAGCCCGATAGAGGATGGTGGTCCGGACGGTGGACAGGGGCATGCCTTCCTCGGACGACGTCCCACATCTCCTGCAGACCGTCATCGACACGTCTGCACCGCGTGAGCTGGCCGAGTTTTACCGGTCGCTCCTGGGCCTGCGGTATCGCGACGGTGACGCACCTGCTGCTGATGAGTCGGAGGAACCCGAGTGGTTGGTGCTGACCGCCGAGGACGGCACCCGCCGCCTGGCCTTCCAACTCGCTCCTGACCAGCCCCGACCACAGTGGCCGACAGGCTCACCCCCGCAGATGCTCCACCTCGACCTGACCGTCGACACGACAGCAGCACTTGAACAGCAGCGGGCTCGCGCCCTACGCCTCGGAGCGGCAGTCCTGACGGATCGGTCCGCCGACACTGCCGAACCCCTTATTGTCTTCGCGGACCCTTCCGGGCACCCCTTCTGCATCTTCGTCACGCCGTGCACCCCGTCCCGGTAGCCGATCGCTGCTCGGTGTGGGTGAGGGCCCGTACCCGTCGAGTGCTTGTTCTAGCTTTTAGCCAGGTGGCGGTGGGCGTAGTCGAGTCGGGCATCCGATCGCGCTGGGGGTAATCGCTTGCTAATCTCCAGGGTCGCCAGCCCGTGAACAGTTGCCCATGCCACCTCGGCTTCGGTGACATCGGGACCAGGGAAGGCCACCCGGATCCCGGCGAAGGCCCGCTGAAGTGCGTCCGGCCCAGTGCCGGTCCCGAACTCAAGCCCCGATGGCATCGAGAACATCGCCTCGTAGACGTGCGGTTGGTCAGTTGCGAAGGCAAGGTAGGCCCGCATCCTCGCCAGCGGTTCTGCGGGCACGCCTTCCAGTGCCGTCGCAATTGCGTCAAAGCCGCCGAGGGCGACGGCATCGATGAGTGCTTGACGTCCGCCGGCGAACGCAGAGTAGATGACGGGTTGCGTCACCCCGAGCTCGGATGCGAGCCGGCGCATGGTGACAGCTTCCCACCCTTCGGTTTCCGCAACGCGGCGAGCTGCTTGGGTGATCTGGTCGCGCCGAAGATCGAGGTCGGGGGCTGGTCGTGGGGACATGCTTCGAGAGTAGCAGAGCGAAGTTAGATAACGACGGTAGACGTGCTCCGAATGGCGTGCTAGCTTCGTTGTAGAACGACGTTAGCTAACCTTCGAAAGGGTTCCCCTCATGATCATCGCCGCCCTCATTGTCGCCATCCTCGGCTGCCTCTTCATCCTCTTCATCGGCGGCCGCTTCCTCGTCGCCCCGAAGATCGCCACCGCCGGGTTCGGCGTCGCCGAGGACCGCCGCCGGGCCTTCACGAGCATCAAGGGTGTCCGCGACATCACCTCCGGCATCGTGCCGCTGGTCGTCCTCCTCGTCGCCGGCCCGCACGTATTCGGGTGGGCCCTCCTCGCCGCGGCTATCACCCCGATCGGTGACGCGATCATCGTCGTCACCAACGGCGGCACCCTCCGCCACGCTCTCAGCATCCACGGCGCCACCGCAGCGGTCCTCATCGCCGCTGGCCTCATCCTCGCCCTCGGCTAGACCCACCGAGCATTGCTCGCCGACGGCCTACAACTCGCTCCCCATTCCCCAGCAACCCTCAACCATCTCGAAAGGTCACCACTCATGAGCACCACGAACGAGCACAACAACACCGACGACACCGCGACCGAGAACATCGTGCGCGCCTTCTACGAACCCTTCCGCACCGGCGACACCACCACCTATGACGAAATCCTGGCGGAGGACTGGATCGACCTGCCCCTCGCCCCGGGCCAGGAGCAGGGCCCCGGCGGCATGGCCGGCCAGATCGCGCTCTTCCGACACGCGATGCCCGACTACAACGTCGAGCACCAGGACCTTATCGTCCAGGGTGACAAGGTCGCCGTCCGCAACACCGTCTCCGGCACCCACCAAGGCGCCTTCATGGGCCACGAACCCACCGGCAAGCGAATCGAGATGCGCACCATGGACGTCCACCAGGTCCGCGACGGGAAAATCGTCACCACCTGGCACCTCGAGGACTTCGCAGGCCTCATGGGCCAGCTGGGCGCTCCCGCAGACGCTCCCACCCCCGCGCCCTGGGGCTGAGGACCAACACCTCGGAGGGCACGAACTCACCTGTCGAGCTCGTGCCCTCCTTCAACGCCTGAGCGCACCGCTTAGGCACTCTGCTAGCCATCCATTACGTGAAGAAGGCCCCACATGAAGGTGTTCCTGACCGGTACTACCGGCTACCTCGGGTCAGCAATTGCCACCCAGCTCCTCAACAACGGGCACGACGTGCTCGGGCACGTCCGCACCGCTGACGCGGCAGGCCGCGTCGCCCAGCTCGGCATCATTCCGCAACTCGGGCCCCTCACCGACCCTGCCTGGCTCCGCACCGTGCTCGCTGGTGTCGACGGCGCCATCCACGCCGCCAGCCCCAACGATGCCGGAAGCGCAGCACTTGATCACGCAGTCCTCGACACGGTACTCGACGCCTTCGCCGGCACCGGCCAGCGCTACGTCCACACCGGCGGGAGCTGGATCCACGGGTCCGGACAGCATCTCAACGAACACAGCCCCTTCGCCCCACCCGAGATGGTCGCCTGGCGACCGGCCGTCCTCGAGCGCATCAAAGACGCCGCAGGAACGGTGCGCGCCACAATGGTCGGTCCCGCGAACCTGTACGGCCACGGCGGCGGACTCGTGAGGCTGCTCCTGAATGGCCCCGTTGACGACGGACGCCTGGTCTATCCCGGCGACACGCAGAAGTTCGCTGCCATCCACGTCGAGGATGCTGCCGCCCTCTTCGTCCGCGTCCTCGAACACGACGCACCCGGAAGCTACGTCATCGCCAGCAACGACCAAGAGACACCAATGGACTCTCTCGCGCGTGCCCTCAGCCAGGTACGCGGCCTCCAAGGCAACATCCGTGCAGAAGCCCCTGCCGCTGCGCTCAACCGGCTGGGCATGCTCGCGGAACCGTTGCTCCTCGACGCCACCTTCAACACCTCGGCTGCTCACGCGCTCGGCTGGGCGCCGGAAGGCCCCTCCCTAATAGACGACGTGCTGTCCGGGTCGTACAAGCGCAGCAACCAGCGGACCCAGTAGCCCAGCTACGACCACATCAGGTGTTCGACAGCCGGTCCTTCCACGGACCTCGGTGTCCAACTCGGAACTGGACGACCCGCGAGCAGACTCGTGTCGCACATAGGTGGTCCGCTCATCGTCGCAATGAGGGAGCGCTATGCGGACGACCCAACGACACCCGCCGGAATGACAGAAGCCCACCGAGATCCTCGGTGGGCTTCTGTCGTCGTGTCAGACACGTTTCGGTCGGGCTGACAGGATTTGAACCTGCGACCCCTTGACCCCCAGTCAAGTGCGCTACCAAGCTGCGCCACAGCCCGCGAGTTCCGGAGAACTCAGGACCCCGGAGGATCCTCGCCCGCGTCCGACCGGAGCGCGAGCGACCGGTCCAGCATAGCGGACGTCAGACCCCCTCCGTGCCACGGCGAGTCGGAGCAACGCGACCCGAACGACACGCTCAGCCCGGCCGCACCACCTCCCGCCGCGCTGCCAACCACGGCAACCCGAGCCCGACGAGCAACCCGCCGGACCCGTCCGCCGCCAGGTCCCCGATCGTGTCGTCGTACCCGACGAAGATCTTCGAGTCGACGAAGTTGTGCCCGAGCCACTCCCCCATCTCCCAGACCGCCCCGACCGCGAGTCCCGCACACAGCGCGAGCACCGCGACGACCACCCGGCGCTCGGCGTGCGGCGCCGGCACCGCACGCAGGTCGGCACCGATGACGTAGAGCACCGCCGCGAGCAGCCCGGTCAGCACGACGTGCATGAACTTGTCCCACAGGAAGACCGTCGTGTACCACTCGAGCACGCTCGACCACCCGGCGAGGAGCACGAGCACGCACACCGCCACGTCGAACGCCGGTCGCAGCCCGAGCATCCGCGGCACGACGACCCCGAGCAGCGCCAGCGCCATGACCGGGAACGCCGTTCCGCCCCACCCGACGCTCGCCACGACGACGCTCACGAGCATCAGCGCCCGCACCACGTCGGCCACCAGGAACCGCGGCCGCAGGAACGTCGGTCCGAGCGTGGCGATCACGACGCCCACCGCACGATCGCGTGCACGGCGGCGTGGTCGGACGGCCACACGCCGCCCGGCCGCCGCACGTCGACCGCGACGCGGTCCACCTCCGCTTCGGACGTCACGAGCACGCCGTCGATCCGCCGGCCACCGACGCGCGGACTCCCGTAGTGCGGGTACGTCCCGTAGGGCTCACCCACCTGCCTGGAGGCCCGCCCCCAGCTGTCCTCGACCCCCGCCTCCGCCAGGGCTCGCCATGGTGCGGAACCGGCGGGGCTGTTCCAGTCGGCCATCACCACGGCGGGCAGGCCGCGCTGCCGGACGATCCGGCCGAGCAGTTCGGCGGACCGCAACCGGGCCCACGGCGAGGCGACGTCGAGGTGGGTGGCGATCGCCAGGAACCGAACGCCGGTCGCGCGGTCGTCGACGACGGCTCCGACGGCGTGCCGGGGGAAGGACGTGGCCCACGACCGCGAGCCGGGGCGGTGGGGCGTGCGGGAGAGCGCCCAGGTACGGCGCTCGACGACGTCGAGGCGGGAGCGGTCGAGGAACAGGCCGACCTGTTCACCACCGCCGCGCGCTCCCCGTCCGGCAAGGACGGGCTCCCAACCCGACCCGAGGCCGGCGGTGAGGTCGTCCGCCTGCGTGGGCAGGGCCTCCTGGACGGCGAGGACGGTGGGCGCTTCGGACGTGACGAGCGCGAGCACGGCCTCTCGGCGACGCTCCCAGGCGTCGGGGTGGGTCGGCTGTCGCGGCACGCGGCGACGCACGTTGAGCGTCATGCAGTGCACCTCGGGCGACCGGACCGGTCCGATGAGCGGGCGGTCGTCGGGGTGGTGGGGCATGCCTCCCTTCTACGAGACGACACCCGTCGGATTCCCAGGGACCTCTCCGTCTGGCTCGTATGGTGGCTCGATGCGTTCACGTTCCACCCCTCGTCTCCTGATCGCGATCGCGGTCTCCGGGCTGCTGCTCGGAGCCGCCGGGTGCACGTCGAGCGCACCGGACACGAGCCACCCGACGTTGGCGAAGGCCTCGGCCGACACCGTCACGGTGGCCGACGCCTCGGACGCCGCAGCCCGGTCCGTCCGCGTCAGCAAGGCCCTGTTCGCGAGTGCTCCCGGAGCGGTCGTCGTCCGGGACGGCGACACCGACGGGATCCGTGCTGCGACGAAGGCTGCGGCGAGCGCCCACGTCCCGGTGCTGCTGACGGCCAAGGAGACGAGCGCTGCCGTCGCCCGCGAGCTCGACCGGCTCGGTGCCGACTGGTACCAGGCCGAGGGCGACGTGTCGGTCGACACGGACGTCGAACAGCGGCAGGCGCCGGACGGCGGTGACGCGCCGGAGTCGACCCGAGCCTCCCGGCAGGCGACCGTGGTGGTGGCGGACGCGAGTGCGGACGCTGCTGCCGTGGCGACCGCGAAGGCCGCCGGCGCGCGCGTCGTGACCATGCCGAAGGGCGTGACGGACCCGGCTGCCGCACCCGACGTGGTGACCGCGCTGCACGAGCGGGCGAAGCACCCGACCGTCCTGGTCGGCGCGGCGTTCGACGCCCTGCCGGATCCGGAGTGGACGGTGCGGGCGGCCGAGGGCGGGTTCCAGCTGCGGAACGGCGGCCAGCGACCCTTCGACGGGCACCGGTACGTCGCGCTGTACGGGGCTCCCGGGGCGCCGGCGCTGGGCGTGCTCGGCGAGCAGGGGCCGAAGGAGACCGTGCAGCGTGCCGAGCAGGTCGCGAAGCCGTACCGGGCGGAGTCCGACGAGCTCGTGACGCCCGCGATGGAGGTCATCGCGACCGTCGCCGCGGGGGACGCCGGAGCCGACGGCGACTACTCGACCGAGCTGCCGGTGTCGACGCTCGAGCCCTACGTCGACGCCGCGCACGAGGCGGACATGCCGGTCATCATCGACCTGCAGCCTGGGCGGTCGGACTTCCTGTCGCAGGCCAAGAAGTACGAGTCGCTGCTGAAGAAGCCCGGCGTCTGGCTGGCGCTCGACCCGGAGTGGCGGCTGACGAAGGACCAGGTGCCCCTCAAGCAGATCGGGAGTGTCTCGGCGTCCGAGGTGAACGAGGTCTCCTCGTGGCTGGCTGGACTCGTGCGCGACGAGGGGCTGCCGCCGAAGGCCCTGGTGCTGCACCAGTTCCGGCTGTCGATGATCCAGGACCGCTCCGCACTGCAGACCCACCCGGAGCTCGACATGCTCGTGCACGTCGACGGGCAGGGGTCGCAGCCCGACAAGCAGGCGACGTGGAAGGCACTGCACCAGGGCGCGCCGGATGGGCTGCACTGGGGCTGGAAGAACTTCTACGACGAGGACACGCCCATGCTGACGCCCGCGCAGACCATGCAGGACGTGCAGCCGACACCGTCGTTGGTCACCTACCAGTAGGGAGCTTCTCCACAGCCTGGAGGCGCGACCTGCGTTACGTCGGTCGGTGCTGACAGCATGGGGGCATGGAAACCACCGCCCCGCCTTCTGCAGACATCGCCGCCGAGGCGCAGCAGGCGCTCGCTGCGCTCACGGGGCGCCCCGACGCGGTGTTCCACCCAGGCCAGCTCGAGGCCATCTCGGCGCTGGTCGAGCACCGGCAGCGTGCCCTCGTCGTGCAGCGCACCGGGTGGGGCAAGTCCGCGGTGTACTTCCTCGCGACGCTGTTGCTGCGCCGACGCGGGGGCGGCCCGACCGTCCTGGTGTCGCCGCTGCTCGCCCTGATGCGCGACCAGGTCGCCGCTGCCGCGCGGGCCGGTGTCCGTGCGGTGTCGATCAACTCCGCGAACGCCCACGAGTGGGGCGAGACCCAGGCGGCCCTCGCCCGTGACGAGGTCGACGTGCTGCTGGTCTCCCCCGAGCGGCTGAACAACCCGAAGTTCCGCGACGAGCAGATGCCGACCCTGATCGCCCGGATGGGCATGCTCGTGGTCGACGAAGCGCACTGCATCTCGGACTGGGGCCACGACTTCCGGCCGGACTACCGCCGTCTGGCCGAGCTCATCCGGTCGCTCCCCCACGGCGTCCCCGTCCTGGCCACCACCGCGACGGCGAACGAGCGCGTGGTCGAGGACGTCGCCGAGCAGCTCACCGCCGGCCCGGCCGACCCGGTGTTCACGATCCGCGGATCCCTGGCCCGCAAGTCCCTGCGCCTCGGTGTGCTGACGCTGCCCGATGCACGGCAGCGGCTCGGGTGGCTCCTCGCGCACCTCGGCGACCTGCCCGGCAGCGGCATCATCTACACGCTCACGGTCTCGGCGGCCGAGGACATCGCACGACTGCTACGCGACAACGGGTACGCCGTCCGTGCCTACACGGGGCGCACGGACACCGACGAGCGCGAGCAGCTCGAACAGCAGCTCAAGGGCAACGAGCTGAAGGCCCTGGTCGCCACGAGTGCGCTCGGCATGGGGTTCGACAAGCCCGACCTCGGGTTCGTCGTGCACGTCGGGGCTCCCTCGTCGCCCGTCGCCTACTACCAGCAGATCGGTCGCGCGGGTCGTGCGACCGACAACGCCGACGTCCTGCTCCTGCCCGGGCGCGAGGACCGCGAGATCTGGCAGTACTTCGCCAGCGCCTCGATGCCGACCGAGGCCCGCGCCGCCGCCGTGCTCAGTGCCCTGTCCACCGACACCGCGATGTCGACCGTGGCGCTCGAGGGCCTGGTCGACATCAAGCGCTCCACCCTCGAACTCCTGCTCAAGGTGCTCGACGTCGACGGCGCCGTCCGCCGCGTCACCGGCGGCTGGGTGTCGACCGGGCAGCCGTGGGAGTACGACGCGCCCCGGTACGAGCGGGTCGCCGCGGCCCGCGCTGCCGAGGCCGCGTCGATGCTCGACTACGAGTCCACCTCGGCCTGCCGCATGCAGCTGCTGCAGCAGGACCTCGACGACCCCTCGGCCGAGCCCTGCGGCCGGTGCGACAACTGCGCCGGTGCCTGGTTCCCGACCGCCGTGTCCGACACCGACTCGTCCGGAGCCGCGGCCGCGCTCGACAAGGTCGGCGTCGAGATCGCCCCGCGTGCCCAGTGGCCCTCGGGGATGTCGTCGCTCGGGGTCTCCGTGCGGGGCAAGATCGGCGCGGACGAGCTCGTGCAGCCCGGCCTCGCGGTGGCGCGTCTGACCGACCTCGGCTGGGGTGGTCCCCTCCGCGCACTCTTCTCGCCGTCCACCCCCGATGCCCCGATCTCGCGGGAGCTCGTCGACGGCTGTGTCCGGGCGCTCAAGGACTGGCCGTGGGAGACCCGGCCGACCGGCGTCGTGGCGATGTCGTCACGGTCGCGGCCCGAGCTCGTGGGGTCCCTCGCCCAGGCGCTGTCCACCATCGGGCGGCTGCAGTTCCTCGGCACGCTCGGCCGTGCCGGCGGGACCCCCCGCGGCGACGGTGCGACGAACAGTGCCTACCGGTTGTCCGGCGTGTGGGACACCTTCGTGGTCGATCCGTCGCTCGCCGCCGCCCTGCAGTCGCACGAGGGCCCGGTGCTGCTCGTCGACGACCTGGTCGACAGCCGGTGGACGATGACCGTCGCCGGCCGGGAGCTCCGGCGCGCCGGGGCCTCCGCCGTGCTGCCGTTCGCCCTGGCCACGGTCGCGTAGCCTCCGCACCTGTTTTGCGACAGTCCACGTGTCGATCGACTCGTGTTCTGTCGCGGAGCCGGTCCGCCGCCCGCCGGAGCCCTACCGCCGCGCGGGCTTCGGGAACGCGGTCCGCATGTGGTCGCTCGTCAGCACGTCGCCGATGCCGACCATGAGCACCGAGAACAGGATCTGCTCGATGACCATCCAGAACGGGTAGAGCCCGGGGATCGCCGCGACGATCAGGGTCACGATCGGGAAGATCCGGCTGAACAACCGCAGGCGCTGGTACGCCCAGTAGTACCCGAGCTGCGCCCGCCAGGCGAACACGTAGAGCGTCAGGGTGATGAGCAGCACCACGGTGGACCGGAACCACACCGCCCACGACAGGGACTCCCCCGCGCGGGTCAACAGCACGGCGACCACGATGGCGGTGAGCCCCACGACGGTCTCCGCGACGAGCAGCCACCGGATCCACCGGAACGAGCGGACGGTGTCCGGGTGTTCGAGCATGTCCTCGCGGATCACGTACCCGGACTGCCGACCTCCGGCCAACCGGTCGAGCCGAAGACGGCACCACACGCGGTCGGCGAGCACACCGAGTCCGTCGTTCTGCTGCGTCACCAGTACATCGTGCCCCATCCCGGCGGTGGCGGTGGACGCGGCACAGCCACGAGCACCGATGCGGAACGACACTGTCGACGTCGGACGACCACGACACAGTCGTTCTGCGTCGGCGCAGCGCACCCCAACCCCGCCCAGCCTCAGCCTGCGCCCCGCTCAGTCGGACGGGACGAGTGCCGCGCCGCCCAGCACGGTCCCGGTGTCGGCATCCAGCAGGACCAGGGAGCGGACCTCGTCGGGCAGTGACCACGGGTCGCTGAGCACGACGGTCAGCCCCTGTTCGACCCCGGCAGCCTGGAACAGGTCGTAGGACTCCCCGGCGGGTGTCCACACCGGCTTCGAGCCACCGCGCACCGTCCCCGCGGACAGCACGACGTCGACCGGGCCGTCCCCGCCGGTCTCCAGGTGGTCGATCTCCACCGCGAGCGTCTCGTCATCCGTGTTCCCGGCGATCCGGACGTGCCCGGAGGCCGCAGCCCCGATGCCGACGATGTCACCGGAGACCGGCGGGACGCGGCGCCACCACGGGTCGATGGGCGAACCGTCGACCGGACGGACGGGTTCGGGCTCGATCGGTTCGTCGAGGCCGTTGGACGGCGGCAGTCGGACGTCGGGCGACTGCGCCGGCTCGGAGGGTACGGGGTCGGCACGGGTGACCGAGTCGCCGTCGTCCGGTGCGTGCGAGATCGTCCACAGGGACACCGAACCCACGACGACCACACCGACGAGGACACCCACCAGGGCGAGCCGACGTCGGTCCGCTGCCCACGGCCCGGTACCCACGCCCCCATGATGCCGCACCGGCGTGCCGGACCCGCTGCGGGCCTCCAGGCCGGACGCCGAACGCAGAACGCGCCCCGACGGATCGAGGCGCGTTCTGCGTGACGGGTGGGAGGGCTCAGCGCTTCCGGCGCTCGCGCACCCGCATGTTGACGTTGATCGGCGTGCCGGAGAAGCCCCAGACCTCACGGAGGCGACGCGTGATGAAGCGTCGGTACTGCGGGTCGAGGAACGCCGACGTGAAGAGCACGAAGGTCGGCGGCTGGCTCGACGCCTGGGTCCCGAACAGGATGCGGGGCTGCTTGCCGCCGCGCACGGGGTGGGGGTGTTCCTGCACGAGCTCGGCGATGAAGGCGTTGACCTTGCCGGTCGGGATGCGGGTGTCCCACGACTCGAGGGCGGTCTCGAGCGCGGGCACGAGCTTCTCGAGGTGGCGGCCGGTGCGGGCCGAGATGTTCACGCGCGGGGCCCAGGCGACGTGCGCCAGGTCCTGCTCGATCTCGCGCTCCAGGTAACGGCGGCGCTCGTCGTCGAGCAGGTCCCACTTGTTGTAGGCCAGCACGAGGGCACGGCCGGACTCGAGGACGAGGTCGATGATGCGGAGGTCCTGCACGGACACCGGCTCGGTGACGTCGAGGACGACGACGGCGACCTCGGCCTTCTCGAGCGCGGCGGTGGTGCGGAGCGACGCGTAGAAGTCGGCGCCCTGCTGCATGTGGACGCGCTTCCGGATGCCGGCGGTGTCGACGAAGCGCCACACCTTGCCGCCGAGCTCGATCTGCTCGTCCACCGGGTCACGGGTGGTGCCGGCGATGTCGTTCACGACGACCCGCTCTTCACCGGCGGCCTTGTTGAGCAGCGAGCTCTTGCCGACGTTCGGTCGGCCGAGGATGGCCACGCGGCGGGGGCCGCCGACCTCCTGCTTGGCGACGGCCGAGGTGTCGGGCAGCGTCTTGATGATCAGGTCGAGCAGGTCCGCGACGCCGCGGCCGTGCAGGGCCGACACCGGGTGCGGCTCGCCGAGCCCCAGGTTCCAGAGTTCGTAGGCGTCGAGTTCGCGGCGCTCGTCGTCGGCCTTGTTCGCGACGACGATGACGGGGCGGTCGGTGCCGCGCAGCATCTTGACGACGTGCTCGTCGGTGGCGGTGATCCCGACCGTGACGTCCACGACGAACAGCACGGCGTCGGCGAGGTCGATCGCGACCTCGGCCTGCGCGGCGACGGAGGCGTTGATGCCCTCGGCGCCGGGCTCCCAGCCGCCGGTGTCGACGAGCGTGAAGCGCTTGTCGTTCCAGTCGGCCTTGTAGCTGACACGGTCGCGGGTGACGCCGGGGACGTCCTGCACGACCGCCTCACGACGACCGAGGATGCGGTTCACGAGCGCGGACTTGCCGACGTTCGGGCGGCCGACGATCGCGAGCACCGGGTAGGCGGGCAGGTAGTGGACGCCGTCCTCGCCGACCTGACCGGCCTCGAGCAGGGCGAGGTCCTCGTCCTCGAGGTCGTACTCCTCGAGTCCGGCGCGGAGCGCGGTCGCGCGCTGCTCGGCCTCGGCCTCGTCGAGTCCGGCGAGCCGCTCGCCGAGGGCGTCGTCGTACCGGGGGAAGTCGTCGTTGTCCGGGTTGTCCAGCTGAGCCATCTTGGGTTCCTCGCGAGCGGCCGGGGCCGCGGTGTCGGTGGCCGTTGCCGGCCGGGGCCGGGGGTCCGGCCGTGGTGTGACCAGGCGGCCGAGGCCGTCCGGTCGTGCGTCAGTGCGTGGCCGCGCGGGCCAGGTCGACGACCGCCTGCACGGTCTGGTCGAAGTCGAGGTCGGTGGAGTCGAGCGTCGTGACGCCGTCGGCGGCGTTCATGAAGTCGACGACCTTCGCGTCCGCCGCGTCGCGACGAGCGAGTGCTGCGGAGGTCTCGGCGGCCGACTGGGTCGTGACCTCTGCCGAGCGTCGGGCCATTCTAACGGACTCGTCGGCCGTCAGCAGGATCCGGACCTCGGCATCGGGTGCGACGACCGTGGTGATGTCCCGGCCCTCGGTGATGATGCCCGGGGCGTCGGTCTTCCGCATGACGTTGCGGAACAGCTGCACCAGGCGCTTCCGGACGTCCGGGAGCTTCGCGATGTGGGCGACCGCCCCGGTGACGTCGGGGGTGCGGATGGCCTCGGTCACGTCGGTCTCCCCCACCTTGACGTAGTAGTCGTCGGGGTCGGTGCCGATGGCGTAGTCGAAGGTGTCCCAGCTCGCCAGGACCGCCGCGGCGTCGTCGAGGTCGACCTGCTGCTGCAGGGCGTGCCACGCGAGTGCACGGTAGGCGGCGCCGGTGTCCTGGTACCCGTAGCCCAGAGCGCGTGCGGCCGCGCGGGAGACGCTCGACTTGCCGCTGCCGGCGGGTCCGTCGACCGCGATGACGATCTTCGCCACGTAGGCGCCGTCGGCCAGGCCGGACGGCATCGGGGCGCTGGTCGAGCCGGGCTCCCCGCCGGGCTCACCGAGGCCGCCAGCGGGACCACCGAGCGGACCGCCGTCGCCGCCGGAGCCGTCACCGGGGCCGCCGAGCGGCCCGCCGGCACCACCGGTACCGGGCGTCGGGAGGCCGGAGTCGGGCCCGTCGGTCCCACCGGCCGGAGCGCGTCCACTGATCACGCCGGAGTCGTTCGTGTCGTCGTTCAGGCCCATGCTGCTGCGATCCTCCATCCGCGCCCCTCGAGTTCCTCGACGAGTCGCTGTTCCTGCTCGGGCAGCACCGACACCTCGACGATGCCGATCTGTGCGCCCGGTGAGTGCTCGAGGCGCATGTCCTCGAGGTTGATGCCGATCTCCCCGATGAACGTCAGGAGTGCGGCGATCTGCCCGGGGGTGTCGTCGACCAGGACGACCACCTGGGCGAAGCGCTTGGTGGTGCCGTGCTTGCCGGGGAGCCGTTCGACCCCGCGGTTGCCGTCGGCGATGGTCTCGGCGATGGTGCGCGGCGATCCGGCACCGTCCGGGTCGCCGAGCGCGTCGATCACACGGGACAGGTCGTCGCGCAGGTCGGTGAGCACCGGCCGGATGTGCCCGGCGTTCGCCCCGATGATCTGCACCCAGAGCCCCGGGTCGCTCGCGGCGATCCGGGTGACGTCGCGCACGCCGCCGCCGGCCAGGCCGAGCGACCCGTCGGGGGCGTCCCGCAGGCGCGAGGCCATCAGCGTCGACACGAGCTGCGGCGCGTGCGAGACGTAGGCCACGGCGAGGTCGTGCGACTCGGGGTCCATCGGCACGACGGTGGCGCCGACGTCGAGCGCGAGGTCCTCGACCACCGCGGCACGCTGGTACGTGATGCCGTCGTGCCCGGCGATGACCCAGGGGCGGCCGACGAACAGGTCGGCGCGGGCGGCGGTCGGACCGCTGCGCTCGCGTCCGGCCATCGGGTGCGACCCGATGTAGCGGGAGACGTCGGCCCCGGCCGCCACCAGGGCGGCGAGCGGCCCGGACTTCACGCTGGCGACGTCCGTCACGACAGCGTCGGGGTGGGCAGCGAGCTCGCGCTCCACCACCGTCGCCACGACGTCCGGCGGCACCGCGACGACGATGAGCTCCGGCTGGTCGCCGGCGGCCGGTCGGCGCCCGGCGCCGTAGTCCACGGCGAGCGCCAGCGCGGCGGGCGAGACGTCGTCGAGGACGACGTCCACGCCCTTCTCACGCAGGGCGAGACCGATCGAGGCGCCGAGCAACCCGGCACCGACGATCCGGACCGGGCCGCGCAGACGGCGGTCGATGTCGGTCGGGGTCACGTCGGTCACCGGGCAAGCCTACCGATCGAGGCTCGGGCATCGGTCGATGCCCGAGCCTCGGGATCGGTCAGTCCGCCGACTCGTCCTCGTACTCGTCGTCGTCCTGGTCGAGCGCGACGTCGCGGTCGTCACGAGCGGACGGCTTCGCGTCACGGACGGTGCTGAGCAGCTTGCCGACCTCGACGGTGCCGAGCTCGCGCATCTTGCCCGGCGGCAGGCTGCCCAGGTGCAGCGGTCCGAACGACCGGCGGACGAGTTCGAGGACCGGGTGGTCGACGGCCTCGAGCATGCGACGGACGATGCGGTTGCGGCCGGAGTGCAGCGTGATCTCGACGAGCGACTCACCCCGCGAGGACTCGAGCAACCGCACCTTGTCGGCCTTGATCGGACCGTCCTCGAGCTCGACGCCCTCGGTCAGGCGCTGCACGACGGCGGGGTTCACGTTGCCGTGGACCTTCGCGATGTACGTCTTCTGCACGCCGAACGACGGGTGCGCGAGCACGTGAGCCAGGTCGCCGTCGTTCGTCAGGACGAGCAGCCCGGAGGTCTCGGTGTCGAGACGGCCGACGTTGAACAGGCGCTCCTCGTAGCGGTCCACGAACTCGGTCAGGTCGCGGCGACCGCGCTCGTCCTGCAGGCTCGAGACGACACCGGTCGGCTTGTTCAGCACGATGTAGCGCCGCGACGAGTCGATCTGCACGGGCACGCCGTCGACGCTGATCGCGTCCTTCTCGGGGTCGACGCGACGCCCGAGGGCGTCCACGACCTCGCCGTTGACCGTCACGCGGCCCTCGACGATCAGGTTCTCCGCGACCCGGCGGGATGCGACGCCGGCAGCGGCGATCACCTTCTGCAGGCGCTCACCCTCTGCCTGGAGGCTCGGCTCGGCCCCGGCAGGCGCCGTCCCGTCCGCCGCGTCCCAGTCCTCGATGATCGGCCGTTCGGGCGTGCCCTCGGCCGGGTTGCCCCGGTCATCGCGCTGCCCGCTCGGCTTCGGCGTCGTGCGGTCGCTGTTGCGGACGCTCGTGGTGCCGCCGACGTAGCGGCGGCCGTTGTGCCAGACGCGGCTCTGCTGGCCGTCCGGGGTGCGGCGGTCATCGCGGCCGCGGTCGTCGCGCCGGTCGTCGCGCGGCGCGGAGCTGCGGTCATCACGACCCCGGTACCCACCGCGGTCGTCGCGGGGAGCGGAGCTGCCACGGTCGTCACGGCCCCGGTACCCACCACGGTCGTCGCGCGGAGCGGCGCTGCGGTCGTCACGGCCCCGGTAACCGCCGCGGTCGTCGCGCGGAGCGGAGTTGCCGCGGTAGCCACCACGGTCGCCGCCACCGGAACGGTCATCGCGACCCCGGTAGCCGCCACGGTCGTCGCGCGGAGCCGAAGCACCACGGTCGTCTCGCCCGCGGTACGCGCCACGGTCATCGCGCGGCGCGGAGCTCCCGCGGTCGTCGCGACCCCGGTAGCCACCACGGTCGTCACGCGGAGCGGAGCCCCGGTAGCCACCACGGTCGTCACGCGGAGCCGAAGCCCCACGGTCGTCGCGGCCGCGGTACCCACCGCGGTCGTCACGCGGAGCCGAGTTGCCGCGGTAGCCACCACGGTCACCGCCACCGGATCGGTCATCGCGACCGCGGTACCCACCACGGTCGTCACGCGGAGCGGAGTTCCCGCGGTAGCCACCACGGTCACCACCGCGGTCGTCGCGCGGCGCGGAAGCCCCACGGTCGTCACGGCCGCGGTAGCCACCGCGGTCGTCACGCGGAGCGGAGTTACCCCGGTAGCCACCACGGTCACCGCCACCGGAACGGTCGTCACGACCCCGGTAGCCACCACGGTCGTCACGCGGCGCCGAAGCCCCACGGTACCCACCACGGTCACCGCCGCGGTCGTCGCGCGACGGGTACCCGCCACGACGGTCGTCGTCACGCGGCGGGCGTGCGCCCCCGCGGTCGTCGCGACCGTACCCGCCGGAGCGGCCACCGGCACTGGAGCCGGCCCCGCCGCGTCCGCCGGCCGGGCGGCCGGAGCGATCCGGGCCTCCCGAGCGTCCGTTGCGGTCGTCTCGGTCTCGGGGCGCGCCGCGCCCCCGGTCGTCAAACCCTGCCATCGGGGATCCCTTCGTTCTGCTCGAAGCCGTCCGCACCGTCGTCCAGGAGGGGCGAGATGAGCGGCAGCTCGTCGAGCGAGTTGATGCCGAGCTGCTGCAGGAGCAGGTCGGACGTGACGTAGTTGATGGCGCCGGTCTCGGCGTCGGTGAACGACTCCTCGATGAGGCCGCGTGCCACCAGGGTTCGGACGACGCCGTCGACGTTGACGGCGCGGATCGCAGCGATCTGCGAGCGGGTGATCGGCTGCTTGTAGGCGACGACCGCGAGGGTCTCGAGTGCGGCCTGCGACAGCCGCGAGGGGCGCTCGGCCTCGACGAACTGCTCGACCACGGGGTCCAGGTCGGCGCGGACGTAGAAGCGCCAGCCGCCACCGACCTCGCGCAGTTCAAAGCCACGGCGGATCGTGCCGTCGACGCCGTCGAAGTCCGCGACCAGGCGTTCGATCGCCTGGCGGACGGCGGGGACGGGCGACCCGACGGCAGCACCGAGGGCGACGAGCGACTGCGGCTGGTCGGCGATCATCAGGATGGCCTCGAGCTGCCGGTCGATGGGGATGGCGGGGTGGGCCTGTGACGCGGCGCGCTCGTGGATCTCGTGCTCGATCGCGCGGGCGTCGGCCATCTCGTCGGCGCCGCCGGGTTCGGCGCTGGACGTGTCGTGCACGTCATCCGTCATAGTCGGCTCCCAGGTTCGCGAGGCTCTCGTCGGACCAGTCCTCGGCGGTCCACCGCAGTGTCAGCTCCCCGAGCGGCTCGAGCTGCTCGAACGAGATCGACGCGTTCCGGTACAGCTCGAGGATCGCGAGGAAGCGAGCCACCACGATACCCGTCTGGTCGACGCCCGCGACCAGTTCACGGAACGAGACACCCTCACCATCGCGGGTGCGGAGGATCGAGACGACGATCGCGGCCTGCTCGCGGATGCTGATGAGCGGGGCGTGCAGGTGGTCGAGGCCGACGGTCGGGATCTCCCGCGGGGCGAAGGCCAGCGCGGCCAGTGCGGCGAAGTCCTGCACCGACAGGGTCCAGACGAGCTCCGGCGTCCGCGCGCGGAACCGCTCCTCGAGCCGGACGCTGCGGACGTGCCGGCGCGACTCGACGCCCCAGCGCTCCCCGAACCAGTCGGCGGCCTGCTTGAATGCCCGGTACTGCAGCAGTCGGGCGAACAGCAGGTCGCGGGCTTCGAGCAGGGCGACGTCCTCGGCGTCCACGAGCTCACCCTGGGGCAACAGCCCGACGATCTTCAGGTCGAGCAGCGTCGCCGCGACGACCAGGAACTCGCTGGCCTCGTCGAGCTCGTCGGCGGACTCGGCCTGCCGGACGTACTGGATGAACTCCCCCGTCACGGCACCGAGCGACACCTCGGTGATGTCGAGCTCGTGCTTCGTGATGAGCGACAGCAGGAGGTCGAACGGTCCGTCGAAGTTGGCGAGCCGGACCCGGAACCCCGCGTCAGGCGACGGCGCCACGCTGGACGAGCTCTCGTGCGAGCTGCCGGTAGGCGTGGGCGGCAGGGTGGTCCGGCGCGGTCTGCGTGATCGGGCGTGCGGACACCGTGGCGTCCGGGAACTTCACGGTGCGGCCGATGACGGTGTCGAGCACGCGGTCGTCGAAGGTGTCGACGACCCGCTCCATGACCTCGCGCGAGTGCAGCGTGCGCGAGTCGTACATGGTCGCCAGGATGCCGTCGAGCTTGAGCGCCGGGTTGAGACGGTCGCGCACCTTGTCGATCGTCTCGATGAGCAGGGCGACACCGCGGAGCGCGAAGAACTCGCACTCGAGCGGGATGAGGACGCCGTGCGCGGCCGTCAGGGCGTTCACGGTGAGCAGGCCGAGCGACGGCTGGCAGTCGACCAGGATCACGTCGTAGTCGTTCGCGACCTTGCGCAGCACGCTCGCCAGGATCTGCTCGCGGGCGACCTCGTTGACCAGGTGCACCTCGGCGGCGGACAGGTCGATGTTCGCCGGGATGACGTCGAGGCCGGGGGTGTTCGTCGGCTGGATGACCTGGTTCGGGTCCTTCACGGCACCCATGAGCAGGTCGTACACGGTGTGGATGTCGTGCGTCCGGACGCCGAGGCCCGCGGACAGCGCGCCCTGCGGGTCGAAGTCCACGGCCAGGACCTTGCGGCCGTACTCGGCGAGCGCAGCGCCCAGGTTGATGGCCGTCGTGGTCTTGCCGACGCCGCCCTTCTGGTTGCAGAGCGCGATGATGCGGGCGGGTCCGGTGCTGTCGAGCTCCTCGGGCACGGGGAAGTCCCGGACGGGACGCCCCGTCGGACCGTGGGTGGTCGCGCCGGTGGGGTTGGTCGTCGGGTTCGGGCTCACCCCGTCATCGTACCGGCGACCTCGGGCTGGGCCGGGTCGCACCGCCGCGGGACCGCCGCGCTGCTGCTCGTCAGGCAGCGCGCAGGGCGACGCGCATGCTGTCGACCCGCTCCGCGATCACGGGGTCGGTCGACCACCGCTGCTGCAGCCGACCGACGAGCTCGCCGACCTGCTCGCGGTCGAGCCCCGGGTGCAGCGCCAGGCCCACCGTCAGCTCCGGCCCGGCGAACCGGCCGACCGGGTCGCCCGGCGCGAGTTCGACACGGGCGACGCTGGGCTCCCCCTCGACCGAGACCGCGAAGGCGCGGGCCACCTCGGGGTCCTCGAAGCACGGGGTCCACGGCAGGTCCTGCCCGAGCGCCCACACCGCCGGACGTCGCAGCACGAACTCGGTCGGCGACTTCGGGTCGAGCACGACGAGCTGGGTGTCCTCGCTCGCCGCGGCCATCGCCACACGGCGGGACTCCACCGGCACCGGTCGCGCGTCCGGGTCCCACGCGTGCATGGCGTCCACCGAGGTGAACGCCGGCATCACACTGCGACCGTCCGGACCGGCGACCGTCACGATCGAGAGTTCCTGGGTCTTGTCGACGAGCTTGCCCTCGTCGGTCTCCCCCACGTCACCGGCCTCGGCGATGAGCGGGATGAGCAGCCGGGCGGTCCGGAGCGCCTCGACGATCGCCGCCTGGGAGGCACCTCCGGCGATCGCACCGATGGCCGCGACCACCGCGGGGTCGGCGAGTCCGTCGTCGTCGGCGAACGCGGTGTCGTGGTGGTCGAACGTGCGGCCTTCCCACGAGAAGCCCGCCGAGTCCGCCGCCCCGCCGGGCGTGTGCGCGTCGTCGGCGTCCGGCCCGGTGCCGCGGCCGTTCGAGATGCCCGCCACGGCGTTACTCGGAGGCGATGTCGAGTGCGGCCGGCAGCGTGAACGCCCCGGAGTACAGCGCCTTGCCGATGATCGCGCCCTCGAGCCCGTACGGCACGAGTTCGCGGAGCGCACGGAGGTCGTCGAGCGTGGAGATCCCGCCGGAGGCCACCACGGGCTGGTCGGTCCGGTCGCACACCTGGCGGAGCAGTTCGACGTTCGGCCCCTGCAGCGTGCCGTCCTTCGTGACGTCGGTCACCACGTAGCGGGCGCACCCGGCGGCTTCCAGCCGGTCGAGCACCTCCCACAGGTCACCGGCGTCCTCGGTCCAGCCGCGGCTCGAGAGCGTGGTGCCGCGGACGTCCAGCCCGACGGCGATCTGCTCGCCGTACTCACCGATCACCCGCGCGGCCCAGTCCGGGTTCTCGAGCGCCGCGGTGCCGAGGTTCACGCGCGCCGCACCGGTCGCCAGTGCCGCTTCGAGCGAGGCATCGTCGCGGATCCCGCCGGACAGCTCGACCGAGACACCCTCGACCTCGCGGACGGCGTGCGCGATCACGCGGCGGTTGTCGCCACGACCGAAGGCCGCGTCGAGGTCGACGAGGTGGATCCACTCGGCGCCCTGGTCACGCCAGGTCCGGGCAGCGGCGACGGGGTCGCCGTAGCCGGTCTCGCTCCCCGCCTCGCCCTGGGTGAGTCGCACGGCCTGTCCGTCGACGACGTCGACAGCCGGCAGCAGGACGAGGGGCGGGGTGTCGGTGAGGTCGGTCATGGTCCTGTCGGTTTCGTTGCGGTGGAGAAGGGGCTGCGGACAGCCGGGAGGCCCGGTGCGCGTCCGGCACGGCCGTCGCGCCCGGCACCGGCCGGGTTCAGAGCGAACGCACCCAGTTGGAGAGCAGGCGGATGCCCGGCTCGCCGGACTTCTCGGGGTGGAACTGCGTGGCGGTGAGCGGCCCGTTCTCGACCGCGGCGATGAACGGCTGCCCGTGCTCGGCCCAGGTCAGACGGGGCGCGCGGAACGGCCCGTACGCCTCGAGCGGGAAGTCGGTCACCCCGTAGGAGTGCACGAAGTAGAAGCGCTCGTCGTGCAGCCCGTCGAACAGCACGGAGTCCTCGGGCGCCTGCACGGTGTTCCAGCCCATGTGCGGCAGCACCTCGGCCTGGATCTCCTGCACGGTGCCGGGCCACTGGCCGAGCCCTTCGACGTCGGCACCACGCTCGATGCCCCGCGAGAACAGGACCTGCATGCCGACGCAGATGCCGAGCACGGGTCGCCCGCCGGCCAGACGGTGGTCGACGATCTCGCCGCCCTGCACGCCCTCGAGCTGGTCGATCACGGCGGCGAACGCCCCGACGCCGGGGACGAGCAGGCCGTCGGCCTTGAGTGCCGCCTGCTTGTCCGAGGTCAGGGTGACCTCGGCGCCGGCGCGCTCGAGTGCTTTGGCGGCGGAGTGGACGTTCCCCGACCCGTAGTCGAGGACGACGACGTTCGGCTTGGCGGCAGTCACAGGGCGCCCTTCGTGGAGGGGATGCCGTCGACGCGCGGGTCCAGTTCGACCGCCTTGCGCATGGCTCGGGCGAACGCCTTGAACTCGGCTTCGGCGATGTGGTGGGGGTCGCGGCCCTCGAGCACGCGGACGTGGACGGTGATGCCGGCGTTGAACGTGATCGCCTCGAACACGTGGCGGACCATCGAGCCGGTGAAGTGGCCGCCGATGCGGTGGAACTCGAAGCCCGCGGGCTCGCCGGAGTGCACCAGGAACGGACGCCCGGAGACGTCGACGACCGCCTGGGCCAGCGCTTCGTCCAACGGGACCAGGGCGTCGCCGTACCGGCCGATGCCGGAGCGGTCGCCGAGGGCCTGCTTGATCGCCTGACCGAGCACGATGCCAGTGTCCTCGACGGTGTGGTGCACGTCGATGTCGGTGTCACCCGTCGAGCGCACCCGCAGGTCGATCAGGGAGTGCTTGCTGAACGCGGTCAGCATGTGGTCGAAGAACGGCACGGAGGTCGAGATCGACGAGGTCCCGGTGCCGTCCAGGTCGAGCTCGAGTTCGACACTCGATTCGCTCGTCGAACGGCTGATCGAGGCGGTGCGGGCGGTCATGCGTCAACCCTAACCGGCGGCTGCTCGGCGGCGACCTGCCGCATGGCGTCGAGGAACGCGGTCGTCTCGGCTTCGGTCCCCGCACTCACCCGCAGGTGGTTCGGGATCCCGAGGTCGCGCACGATCACGTCGCGCTCGAGCAGCGCCTCGAACGCGGCGTTCGGGTCGGCGACACCACCGAACAGGACGAAGTTCGACCAGGTCTCGTAGGTGCGGTACCCCATGGCCCGCAGCTCGGTGACCATGCGGTCGCGCTGCCCCTTGATGTCGTCGACCATCGCCAGCATCCCGGGGGCGTGCCGGAGTGCCGCGATCGCCGCCGCCTGGGTCAGCGCGGACAGGTGGTACGGCAGCCGGACCAGCCGGACGGCGTCGACGACGGCGGGGTGCGCGGCCATGTACCCGACCCGGGCACCGGCGAACGCGAACGCCTTGCTCATCGTGCGAGAGACCACCAGGCGCTCACGACCGGGCAGCAGCGTGAGGGCGCTCGGGGCGTCGGACGGCATGAACTCGGCGTACGCCTCGTCCACCATCACGATGCCGTCGGTCGCGTCGTAGGCGGCCGCGATCGTCTCGATGTCGAGCGGGGTGCCGGTCGGGTTGTTCGGCCCGCAGAGGAACACGATGTCCGGCTGGTGCTCTCGGATCGCCGCCACGACGGTCTCGGGCGAGATGCGGAACTCGTCGTCGCGCTGGGCAGGGATCCACCTGGTGCCGGTGCCCGACGCGAGGATCGAGTGCATCGAGTAGGTGGGCGGGAACCCGAGCACCGAGCGACCGGGTCCGCCGAACGCCTGGAGGAGCTGCTGCAACACCTCGTTCGACCCGTTCGCCGCCCAGAGTTGCTCGGCGGTCAGGTCGTGTCCGAGGTAGTCGGCGAGCGACTGCCGGAGCTCGGTGAACTCGCGGTCCGGGTAGCGGTTGACCGTCAGCAGGGCCTGCCGGATCGACTCGACGATGTCGGCAGCGACGTCGTCCGGAACGGGATGCGTGTTCTCGTTGACGTTGAGCTGCACACGGACGTGCTTCTGCGGGGCGCCGTAGGGGCTCTGCCCGCGCAGGTCGTCTCGGATCGGGAGGTCTTCGAGCGTGAATGCCACCGATCCATCGTAGGCCGCTGTCACCGTGCGACGACCAGCCGTCCGGACGGGGCTGCCCGAGTGACTACTCGCCGTCGGTGTACTTGGTGGGGATGGCGATCTCTTCGCCGGCCTGCAGCGCGGAGCCGTCGAGCGCGTTGAGGCTCACGACGTCCTGCACGAAGTCACGCGGGTCCGAGTTCGGCGCCGTCTGTTCGGCGAGCTGCCAGAGCGTCTCGCCCGGCTGGATCGTCACGGTCTCGAACTGGGTGCGTGCGCCGCCGGCGGTGGCGTCTCCGGCGGAGGCCTGCCCGCCGTTCAGCACGCCGAGGGCGACGACGATGAGGAGCGGGAGCGCGGCGAGCGTCGTGAAGACGATGCGGCCGCGACGCGTCAGACGCAAGCGGGTACGCACGGCGGGCGCCGCGGTGCGCTGGATGTCAGCGATGGCGATGGTGCTCATGTCGTTCTTGCCTTCCCGTTCGGTGGAACCGAAGTCGTGTACCGAACATAGTTTCGAATCAGACGACGCACAAGTCCTGGGAGTGGATTTCTGCGGGGTTTTCTTGCGACACGCTCGAACAGGTGTTTGTCCGGCCCTGGCTGGTCGGATACTGTTTCGATCGACTGGGACAAGCCTGACGGGGACCACCGACATTCCCGCCGCGGCCGGACCGGCACCGACGAAAGCGAGACGACGTGGTGGACGAACTGCGGGGCCAGAAGCCGCTGACGCCGAAGCAGCAGGCGATCTTCGACGCGATTCGTGCGTCGATCGCCTCACGGGGCTACCCGCCGAGCATGCGCGAGATCGGCGACGCCGCCGGGCTCTCCTCGCTCTCCAGCGTCTCCCACCAGCTCGGCCAGCTCGAGCTCGGTGGCTGGATCCGCCGCGACCCGAACCGCCCGCGCGCGCTCGAGGTCCTGGTCGACGAGCCGTCGTCCGACGTCGGCGGCCCGGACATCGACGCCACCACGCTCGTGCCGCTCGTCGGCCGGATCGCCGCCGGTGTCCCGATCACCGCCGAGCAGCACGTCGACGAGATCATCCCGCTCCCCCGACAGCTCGTCGGCACCGGCGAGCTGTTCATGCTCAAGGTCGTCGGTGAGTCGATGATCGACGCCGCGATCTGCGACGGGGACTGGGTCGTCGTCCGGTCGCAGCAGACCGCCGAGAACGGTGACATCGTCGCGGCCATGCTCGACGAAGAGGCGACGGTCAAGGTCTTCCGCCAGCGCGACGGTCACACGTGGCTGCTGCCGCGCAACTCCGCCTTCGAGCCGATCCTCGGCGACGCCGCCTCCGTGCTCGGCAAGGTCGTCGCGGTCCTCCGCTCCCTCTGACAGCCTCCCGCGACTCGGGCTGCACGGGCGCGAGACGCCGTCGTCACCGTACGACGCCCCCTGCACGACGAAACGCCGCCGGATCCGGCGGCGTTTCGTGTGTTCCGGGGCGTCTCGGCGACGTGACGGCGTCCGGCGGACCCGTCACGGGCCTCCAGGCCGCGCGGCAGCGCTCCCCAGCGCCAGCGCGTGTCGGAGGTGACCGTCAGACGGTGGGGACCGGCGTGACCACGTAAGGCTCGAGCTCGGAGACCTGCCGCTGGAAGACGCGCACCCGCAGGCGCGTGCCGTCCTCGACGTAGTCGACGGACTCGACCGAGCCGGTGTCGTGCAGCGACGACACCAGGTCGCCGCGGTCGTACGGCA
The DNA here is from genome assembly GCF_001864975.1 of Curtobacterium sp. MMLR14_002. Lineage (NCBI taxonomy): Bacteria > Bacillati > Actinomycetota > Actinomycetes > Micrococcales > Microbacteriaceae > Curtobacterium > Curtobacterium sp. MMLR14_002. The sequence goes on along the minus strand of NZ_MJGT01000061.1, from coordinate 226,623 downwards.
CCACGATCGTCAGGTCGACGTCGGGCTCGGGAAGGCGGTCCTCGATGACGCCGAGGAGCTCCGGGATGCCCTCGCCGGTGCGCGCAGACACGAACACCGCGTCCGGCACGAGTCCGATGAGCACGAGGCGCTGCGCGTCGTCGATCAGGTCGGCCTTGTTGAAGACGACGATCTCCGGGATGTCACCCGCACCGACGTCGCCGATGACCTCGCGCACGGTGGACAGCTGCGCACCGGGGTCGGGGTGCGAGCCGTCGACCACGTGCACGATGACGTCGGCGTCGCCGACCTCTTCGAGGGTGGAGCGGAAGGCCTCGACGAGCTGGTGCGGCAGGTTGCGGACGAAGCCGACCGTGTCGACGAACGTGAACTCCCGGCCCTTGGCGCTCTCGGTCCGACGGACGGTGGCGTCCAGCGTCGCGAACAGCTGGTTCTGCACCAGCACGCCCGCGCTCGTCAGCCGGTTCAGCAGCGACGACTTGCCGGCGTTGGTGTAGCCCGCGATCGCGACGCTCGGCACCTCGTTGCGGTTGCGCTCGGCACGCTTGGCCTCACGGGCCGGGGTGAACCCGGCGATCTGCCGGCGGAGCTTCGCCATCCGCGTGTGGATCTTGCGGCGGTCGAGCTCCATCTTCGTCTCACCGGGGCCACGAGAGCCCATGCCAGCGCCTCCGGAGACCTGGCCACCGGCCTGTCGGGACATCGAGTCACCCCAACCGCGCAGTCGAGGCAGCAGGTACTGCAGCTGGGCGAGTTCGACCTGCGCCTTCCCCTCGCGGGTCTTCGCGTGCTGGCTGAAGATGTCGAGGATCACGGCCGTGCGGTCGATGACCTTCACCTTCACGACGTCCTCGAGCGCACGACGCTGCGAGGGTGCCAGTTCGGTGTCGGCGATGACCGTGTCGGCGCCGGTGGCCTTGACGACCATCGCGAGCTCCTGGGCTTTGCCCTTGCCCAGGTAGGTGGCCGGGTCCGGGTTCGGCCGACGCTGGAGGAGCCCGTCGAGCACCACGGCGCCCGCGGTCTCGGCGAGTGCCGCGAGCTCGCGGAGGGAGTTCTCGGCGTCCGAGGCGTCGCCCTGGGGGTAGACGCCGATCAGGACGACCTGCTCGAGCCGCAGCTGGCGGTACTCGACCTCGGTGACGTCCTCGAGCTCGGTGGAGAGGCCGGCGACACGGCGCAACGCCGCACGGTCCTCACGGTCGTACTGGTCGCCGTCGCCGGTCCAGCTGCGGTCGTCGACCGACTGCGTCTGGATGGCCTGGGCGGGTGCGAAGATGGACGATGCTGCGCGGTGGTCTGCGTTGCGCAACACCCTCTCGACGACACCGTCTGCGCTGTCGTCGTTGGTCTGGTGGTTCTGCTGATGGGTATCCGTCATCCTGTGCACAGGCTACCTCTGGAGGCCCTCCGACACACTCGGTTGCCGGTACGGTTCATCCATGGCGAACGACCACTACTTCTCGGCCACCCCCGAGAGCGAACTCCGGCCGCGCCAGGTGCACGTCACGCTCGCCGGTCAGCCCCTCACCCTGTCGACCGCGGCGGGGGTCTTCAGCCCCGACGGCGTCGACCGCGGCACGAAGGTTCTTCTGGGTTCGGTGCCCGCACCCGCCGGCGACGGAGCGCTGCTCGACATCGGCTGCGGCTGGGGCCCGATCGCGATCACGATGGCCCTGCAGTCCCCCGACGCCCAGGTGTGGGGTGTCGACGTCAACGAGCGGGTGCTCGGGCTCGCGCGCGCCAACGCTGCTGCTGCGGGGGCGTCGAACGTCACGATCGCGCTGCCCGACGACGTGCCGGCCGACCTGCGCTTCCGCACGATCTGGTCGAACCCGCCGATCCGTGTCGGCAAGGACGAGCTGCACCAGATCCTGCTGACGTGGCTGCCCCGGCTCGAGGTCGGGGGCGACGCCTGGCTCGTGGTGTCGAAGGACCTCGGGGGTGACTCGTTGCAGAAGTGGCTCGTCGGGGCGCTCGGCTCGGGGTTCGCGGTCACGCGCGAGTCGACGGCGAAGGGGTTCCGCGTCATCCGGGTGCGGCGCAGCGCGTAGGGCGCGAGCGCGAGCGCTCACATCGTGAGCACAAATGGACGGGTCGCCGCTGGGCACCCGACCATTTCTGCTCACGAAGCGGCAACGAGGCTCCGCGTCAGACCGTCAGACCGTCAGATCGTCAGGTCGCCGGAGAACACGAGCTCGGCGGGACCGGACAGCGAGACGTGCTCGCCGTCCTCGGTCGCCGTCATCCGCACCGTCAGCAGCCCGCCCGGCACCCGCACGCGCCAGGTGTCCGGCGCCCCCGCACCGACCCAGTAGCGCGTCGCGAGGGCAGCGGCGACGGCCCCGGTGCCGCACGAGAGCGTCTCACCGCTCCCCCGCTCGTGCACCCGCATCGTGATCTCGCCGACGCCGTCCTTGATGAGGGGGTCGCCGGGCAGCACGAACTCGACGTTCGCACCGTGCTCCGGTGCCGGGTCGAGCACCGGAAGGAAGGTCAGGTCGAGGTCCGCCAGTTCGTCCTCGGTCTCGACGGCGACGACCACGTGCGGGTTGCCCACGTCGATGCCGATGCCGGGCCGCGCCCCGTCGAGGTTCTTCGCCCGGACGAGCACGTCGTCGGAACCACCGCCCTCGATGCCCAGGCCCCAGCGGCCGAGGTCGGCGGCGAAACCGTTCGTGGTGCGCTGGATGTCGACCAGCCCCTTGCGACTGCCGACGGTGAGCGTCTCGCCGGGAGCGAGCTCGACCAGGCCGGACTCGGTCAGGTACCGGGCGAACACGCGGATGCCGTTGCCGCACATCTCCGCGACCGTGCCGTCAGCGTTGTGGTAGTCCATGAACCAGGTCGCCTCGGGCTCGACGGCCACGAGCGCCCGCCCCTCGGGGATCGCCTCGGACCGCACCGCGCGGATCACGCCGTCGCCGCCCACGCCGAAGCGTCGGTCCGCGATGGCGCGGATCCGCTCGGGGGTCAGGTCGACGGTGGCGTCGGGGTCGGCGAACAGGACGAAGTCGTTGCCGGTCCCCTGGCCCTTGGTGAAGTGCAGCTCGGTCACGGCACGATCCTACGGGCCAGTTCCGACAGGTCGCCGCGGTCCGCGCCCGTGACGTCGAGCGTCTCGGCATCGGCGTACCGGCGGAACCACGACACCTGCCGCCGGGCGTACTTCCGGGTCGCGATGCCGGTCGCCTCGACCGCCTGTTCGCGGGTCGCCGTGCCGGCGAGCACCTCGAGCGCCTGCGAGTACCCGATCGCGCCCCGCGCGGTCTTGCCCTGCTCGAGTCCCTGCTCGCGGAGGGCCGCGACCTCGTCGACGAGTCCGGCCTCGAACATCCGCGCGGCCCGCTCGTGCAGCGCCGACACGAGCTGCTCGCGGTCACGCCGCAGGTGCAGGATCCGGGACGGTCGCCAGGCGCTGGGCGCGGCCGGGAGGCTCGGGGTCACGACCTCGGATCGGCTCGCGATCTCGAGTGCACGGATCAACCGCCGTGGGTTGCGCGCGTCGATCGTCGCGGCGGCCGCCGGGTCGAGGGCGCGGAGTCGCTCGAGCAGGATGCCCGGGCCGAGCTCCTCGTGCTCGCGCTCGAGCTGCGCGCGGAGCTCGGGGTCGGTGCCCGGGAACGCCAGGTCGAACAACACCGCGGAGACGTACAGGCCGCTGCCGCCGACGAGGACGGCCACGCCACCGTTGGCTTGGATCCGGTCGACGTCGGCGCGGGCGGCGACCTGGTAGGCGGCGACACTCGCCTCGTCGGTGACGTCGAGCACGTCGAGCTGGTGGTGCGGGATGCCGTGCCGCTCGGCCGGCGGGAGCTTCGCGGTGCCGATGTCCATGCCCCGGTACAGCTGCATGGCGTCCGCGTTGATGATCTCGGCGTTCCGGCCCGCAGCACGCAACCGTTCCGCGATCGCGATGCCGAGGTCGGACTTCCCGGTGCCCGTCGCCCCGACGACTGCGATCAGGTCCGCGGCGTCACCGGATGCGAGCAACGCGTCGCTCGTCGGCGCAGCCCCGGGGAGCTCAGCGCCCGACACGGAGCGTGGGCAGCCCGAGCGAGACCGGACGGGGTCCGTCGCCCGTGGCGGCAGCGGGCGTGGGCACGCCGCAGCTCTCGGCCTGCGCGCGGTCCCAGGCGTCGCCGGCCCGGGTGCGTCGGATGCGCAGCGGCGCGTCGTCGTCGGCGAGCAGGAAGTGCGGTGCGGCACGGGTGATGTCGACGGTGACGACGTCCCCGGGGCGCGGGACCTCGGACCCGGCGGGCACGGTGAAGTGCACGAGCCGGGAGTCCTCCGCGCGACCGGAGAGCCGACGGGTGGCGTCGTCCTTGCGCCCTTCGCCCGTGGCGACGAGCACTTCGACGCTCCGGCCGACCTGCAGCGCGTTCTCTTCCGCGGTGATGTGTTCCTGCAGGGCGACGAGTCGCTCGTAGCGCTCCTGCACGATGTGCTTCGGCAGCTGGTCGTCCATCGTCGCGGCCGGGGTGCCCGGGCGGATCGAGTACTGGAACGTGAACGCCGAGGCGAACCGTGCCTGCTCGACGACGCGCAGGGTGTCCGCGAAGTCGGCGTCGGTCTCGCCGGGGAACCCGACGATGATGTCGGTGGAGATCGCCGCGTGCGGGATCTTCGCGCGGACGCGGTCGAGGATGCCGAGGAACCGCTCGCTCCGGTAGCTCCGGCGCATGGCCTTGAGCACCCGGTCGGAACCCGACTGCAGCGGCATGTGCAGCTGGGGCATCACGTTCGGGGTCTCGGCCATCGCGTCGATGACGTCGTCGGTGAACGCCGCCGGGTGCGGGCTCGTGAAGCGGACGCGCTCGAGGCCCTCGATGGCACCGGTGGCCCGCAGCAGCTTGCCGAACGCCTGTCGGTCGCCGAACTCGACCCCGTAGGAGTTCACGTTCTGCCCGAGCAGCGTGACCTCGATTGCGCCGTCGTCGACGAGCGCCTGGATCTCGGCCAGGACGTCACCGGGACGGCGGTCCTTCTCCTTGCCACGGAGCGAGGGGACGATGCAGAACGTGCAGGTGTTGTTGCAGCCGACGGAGATGGAGACCCAGCCGCTGTGCGTCGAGTCGCGCTTGGTGGGCAGCGTCGACGGGAAGACGTCGAGCGCCTCGAGGATCTCGATCTGCGCCTCGTCGTTGTGCCGCGCCCGCTCGAGCAGGGTCGGCAGCGCCCCCATGTTGTGCGTGCCGAAGACGACGTCGACCCACGGCGCCTTCTCGAGGATGACGTTCTTGTCCTTCTGCGCCAGGCACCCGCCGACGGCGATCTGCATGCCGGGGTGCTCGCGCTTGATGCCCGCGAGCTGCCCGAGGTTGCCGTACAGCCGGTTGTCCGCGTTCTCGCGCACCGCGCAGGTGTTGATGACGACGACGTCGGCCTGCGCACCGTCCGCCGCGGTGTAGCCCGCGGCCTGCAGTGACCCGCTCAACCGCTCGGAGTCGTGGACGTTCATCTGGCACCCGTAGGTGCGGACTTCGTAGGTGCGGGGGCGCGCTTCGACGGTGGCCATGGTCGTCCCAGTGTAGGTCGGAGCGGCTACTCGAACCGGACGGTCCCGCGGCCGGAAGGCGGCCGCTTCCCGCCGCCGTCGAGTGCCCGCGCGACAGCGATCCGGACGACACCGGAGCTGTAGCCCTTGCGCATCAGGAAGCCGGACAGCCGGCGTTCCGCGGTCGCCCGGTCGAGTCCGCGCATCTGCGGCGCCCGCTTGTCGGCGAGCTCCTGCGCGCGGAGGAACTCGTCGTCCTCGTCGTCGGCGGCCTCGTCGAGTGCGGTGTCGATCGCCACCTGGTCGATCCCCCGGCGACGGAGCTCCGTCACGACACCCTGTCGACCGAGGCCCTTGCGGGCGTGCAGCCGATCCACCAGGTCGGTGGCGAGGGCGACGTCGTCCAGGAGCCCGACACGGGTCAACCGTTCGATCTCGTGCTCGACCACGTCGGGGTCGAGGTCCTGCTGCAGCAGCAGGGTCCGCATCTCGGACTCGCTCACGCCCTTGCGCCCGAGGGCACGCAGGCTGAGCCGTTCGGCGTCCGCGCGCTGTTCGTCGAGCGGACGGGGTGCGTCGGCCGGGTCGATCTCCTCGCCGCCGGCGATGGAGAACACCGACGCCGTGGTGGCGTCAGCCGTCTCGGAGTCGTAGCCGTCCTGCTCCGCACGGTTCGAGCGCCCGCTGCCGTCTCCGATGACGGGCGACACCCACGCCGCCGGCCCGCGGGCACCGTGCAGGGGCACCGGCGAATCGGCGTCGAACGATGCGGGGAACTCGTCCGCACGACCTTCGTCCGACTCGGGCAGTGCCCAGCCGTCGGTGTCGCGCGGTTCGTCCGGTGACACCGGGGGCTCGGGGATCGCCGGCGTCACCGGGGTGACGGGGGCACGGCGACGCGACCTCGCACCGAACAGGTCGGTGACCGGTGCGAGGCCGTCGTCGTCGTGATCGGTGCTCACGCGCCCTTGCGCTCCGCGAGCTTCGGCGCGATCGACTCGACCGGGGCGTCCTCGGCCTTGGCGCCGCCGACGCCGAGCTTGGCGAGGATCTTGCCTTCGATGTCGGCAGCGATCTCGGGGTTCTGGATCAGGAAGGAACGCGAGTTCTCCTTGCCCTGCCCGAGCTGGTCGCCGTCGTAGGTGTACCAGGCACCCGACTTCTTGACGATGCCGTGGTCGACACCGAAGTCGAGCAGCGAGCCTTCGCGCGAGATGCCGACGCCGTACAGGATGTCGAACTCGGCCTGCTTGAAGGGCGGTGCCATCTTGTTCTTGACGACCTTGACACGCGTGCGGTTGCCCACCGCGTCGGTGCCGCTCTTGAGCGTCTCGATGCGGCGGATGTCGAGGCGGACGGACGCGTAGAACTTCAACGCCTTACCGCCCGAGGTGGTCTCGGGCGAACCGAAGAACACGCCGATCTTCTCGCGCAGCTGGTTGATGAAGATCATCGTGGTCTGCGTCTGGTTCAGGCCACCGGCGAGCTTTCGCAGGGCCTGGGACATGAGGCGGGCCTGCAGACCGACGTGCGAGTCACCCATCTCGCCCTCGATCTCGGCACGGGGCACGAGGGCCGCGACGGAGTCGATGACGATGAGGTCGATGGAACCGGAGCGGACCAGCATGTCCGCGATCTCGAGCGCCTGCTCGGCGGTGTCGGGCTGCGACACGAGCAGGGCGTCGATGTCGACACCGAGCTTCTTGGCGTACTCGGGGTCGAGCGCGTGCTCGGCGTCGATGAAGGCCGCGATGCCACCGGCGCGCTGGGCGTTGGCGATGGCGTGGATGGTGAGGGTCGTCTTACCCGACGACTCCGGGCCGTAGATCTCGACGATGCGGCCGCGGGGCAGGCCACCGATGCCGAGCGCGACGTCCAGCGCCACCGACCCGGTCTGGATGACGTTGACGGGGGCGCGTTCGTCCGAACCGAGGCGCATGATCGCACCCTTGCCGAACTGCCTGTCGATCTGTGCGAGTGCGGTCTCGAGGGCCTTCTCGCGGTCTGCCGGTGATGGCATGGGGTGCTCCTTCGTGCTCGTGTTCGGCCGCCTGTAGGCTGTCGCGTCCACGCCGGCCGATGGTGCAAGGCCGATGGTTCTGCGACAAGGCTTCGGGCTGTTCCCGATGTCCATCAACCTATGGCGAGCCACCGACATCACTGCCGACGGTCACGCGATCTGTGGATGGAACATCCGGGCGACGCCGCTGTGGAGGAAGCTACCACCGATCGAACACGCGTTCGAGCAACACGCCGAACACAGTTTCGGGTGCGCCGCCCCGCGGAACCCGCTCAGTCCTGGGGTTCGGCGAGGCCCTTGCCGTGCCGCCGGTCCATCGGGACGTCCTGCGAGTCGCACAGTGCGTCCCACACCCGGCGGGCCTCGATGCCCGCGGCGAGGGCGTCCACGGCGGAGCGACCGCCCAGCCCCTCGAGCACGACGTCACGGGTGACCACGGAACCGTAGGCCTCACCGAACACCTGGTCGACGGCTCGCCAGAACTCACTCACGCGCATCCGACCAGCCTAGGCGCGTGGTCGTGGGCCGGAACGCAGAACGCCCCCGCCGGGAAGGACCGGCGAGGGCGTTCGGTGCGATGCGCTCAGCGAACCGCGAGGTCGTTGTCGAACTCGGCGACGAGGTCGTCCGGGAGCGTGTCGGGGACGGGGGTCAGCCCCTCGACGATCGCGAGGCGGTCACCCACTTCGCGCATGATGGTCGAGATGGGCGTGTCCAGAGCATCCGCGACGGACGCGAGGATCTCCGAGCTGGCTTCCTTCTGCCCGCGCTCGACCTCACTGAGGTACCCGAGCGCGACACTGGCCTTGGACGCGACCTGACGGAGGGTCCGGCCCTTCTGCAAGCGGAAGTCCCGGAGCACATCGCCGATTTCCTGACGAACGAGAACCATGAGAACTCCTCCTCTCTGTCGTCTCCGCGCCCGCTCGGTCCGGTGGATCGAGTTCGGGTTCAGCAACAATAGCGTTGCCGGTTGCAGCATGTTAGCCAGGCTGGCTGCCGTACTGCTGGAGATTTCGTGAGATGTAACCCAGTGGAAACGGGACCTATTCCCGGCCCCGGACCTCGGACGACATCCGTGCAAGGAGTTCGGAGACGGTGGCGTGCCGGATTGCTCCCCGGTCACCGCCGAGGTGCAGCTCGAAGGCCTCAGCCCCCGCGGCGGAGGCGATCCCCACGTACACGGTGCCGACGGGCTTGCCGTCCTGCGGGTCCGGGCCGGCGACGCCCGTCGTGCTGATCCCCCACGTCGCGGGTTCCCCGTCGACGGACAGCGCGATCCGGACACCGGCGGCCATCTGCCGGGCGACCTCCGGATGCACGGCGCCCTCGGCCTCGAGCAGCTCCGCCGAGACCCCGAGAACGGAGTGCTTCACGGGCGTCGCGTAGGCCACGACGCCGCCCCGGACGACGGCGCTCGCACCCGGCACGTCGACCAGCGTCGCCACGACGAGTCCGCCGGTCAACGACTCCGCCACGGCGAGGGTCTCGCCCCGTGCCGTCAGCTCGGCGATGAGCCCCGGTGCGACCGGGACGGGAGGCGCGGCCTGCGTCGAGCGGTCGGGCCCGGTCATGCGGTGGTGCGGTTGTGCTTCCATGCCTGCCAGAGGTAGTCGATCCCGCTCAGGATCGTTGCCAGGAACGCGGCCGTCATCAGAATGCCGTTGACCCAGTGTGCCCAGTCGCCGACCAGGTTCCACCACGGGAACAGCGCTGCCGTCAGGGCGACGGCCTGCAGCACGGTCTTGATCTTGCCGCCGCGGCTGGCCGGGATCACCCGGTCGGAGAGCACCGCGAACCGGAAGACCGTGATGCCGATCTCGCGCACCATGATCAGCACGGTCACGTACCAGGGCAGCTCCTGCAGGATCGACAGGGCGACGAGCGCACCGCCGATGAGCACCTTGTCGGCGATCGGGTCGACGAGCTTGCCGAAGTCCGTGACCAGGTTCTGCCGACGGGCGATGATGCCGTCGGCGCTGTCCGTGACGATGGCCACGACGAAGACGACCGCGGCCCAGATGCGCAGCGGCCCGTCGTTGCCGGCGTCGGTGAGCAGCAGGACGAAGAACAGCGGCGCCATGAGGATGCGCACCACCGTGATGATGTTCGCGACGTTCGCGGTCGACGCCGGGCCGGGGCCCTTGCGCAGCAGTCGCCCGCGCCACGGGAACCGTGCGCCGTGCGTGGTGTTCGTGCTGTCCGAGGCGGTCATCGCCGTCACTCCCTGCCCGTCAGTCCCCACGCGTCCTCATCGGGCTCGTCGTGGACTTCATCGTACCCGCGGGTCATGTCCCCGACGGGGTCTGCTCCGTAGCGGTCACCGTCGCCGGACGGCGTCGGGGCCGGCGCTGCCGGAGCAGCCGCGGCGGGCGGCTCCTCGCCACGGAGCTTCGCGAGCACCGCGGGCAGCTGGTCGGCGGTCACCAGGACGTCGCGGGCCTTCGAGCCCTCGGACGGCCCGACGATGTCGCGCGACTCCATCAGGTCCATCAGGCGACCGGCCTTGGCGAAGCCGACGCGGAGCTTGCGCTGCAGCATCGACGTCGAGCCGAACTGGGTCGACACGACCTGCTCGACGGCCGCGAGCAGCAGTTCGAGGTCGTCACCGATGTCGGCGTCGATCTCCTTGCGCTCGACCACGGCCTGGACGTCCTGGCGGTACTCGGGCTGCGCCTGCCGCGTGACGTGCTGGACGACCTCGGCGACCTCGCCCTCCTGCACCCAGGCGCCCTGCACGCGGAGCGACTTGGACGAGCCCATCGGCAGGAAGAGCGCGTCGCCCTGACCGATGAGCTTGTCGGCGCCCGGCTGGTCGAGGATGACGCGGGAGTCCGTGACGCTCGTCACCGCGAAGGCGATGCGCGACGGCACGTTCGCCTTGATCAGGCCGGTGATGACGTCGACCGAGGGGCGCTGCGTCGCGAGCACCAGGTGGATGCCGGCGGCGCGGGCGAGCTGGGTGATGCGGACGATCGACTCCTCGACGTCGCGGGGCGCCACGAGCATGAGGTCCGCGAGCTCGTCGACGACGACGAGCAGGTACGGGTACGGCTTGAGCTTCCGCTCGCTGCCCGCCGGCAGGACGATCTCGTTGTTCTCGATCGCCTTGTTGAAGTCGTCGACGTGGCGGAACCCGAACGACGCCAGGTCGTCGTACCGCATGTCCATCTCCTTCACGACCCACTGCAGCGCTTCGGCCGCCTTCTTCGGGTTCGTGATGATGGGCGTGATGAGGTGCGGGACACCGGCGTAGATCGAGAGCTCGACGCGCTTCGGGTCGACCAGGACCATGCGGACCTCGGACGGCTTCGCACGCATCAGCAGCGAGGTGATCATCGAGTTGATGAACACCGACTTGCCGGAACCGGTGGAGCCGGCGACGAGCAGGTGCGGCATCTTCGCCAGGTTCGCGACGACGAAGCCGCCCTCGACGTCCTTGCCGACGCCGATCGTCATCGGGTGCTTCGACTTGCGGGCTGCGTTCGAGCGCAGCACGTCACCGAGCGAGACGATCTCGCGGTCGGTGTTCGGGATCTCGACGCCGATGGCGCTCTTGCCCGGGATCGGCGACAGGATGCGGACCTCGTTCGAGGCGACCGCGTACGACAGGTTCTTCGACAGGGCTGTGACCCGCTCGACCTTGACGCCGGGGCCGAGCTCGATCTCGTACCGGGTCACCGTCGGCCCGCGGGAGAACCCGGTGACCTTCGCGTCGACCTTGAACTCGGTGAGCACCCCGGTGATGGCGGCGACGATGTCGTCGTTCGCCTGGCTCCGCGCGACCGAGGGCGTTCCGGAACTCAGCGTCGTGGCGGCGGGCAGTCGGTAGGGCTTCGACGGATCGTCGTCGGAACCGGCGGCGGCTGCGCTGAGCTCGGCGGCGGCGTCGATGTCCTCTGGCTCGTCGGCGATCTCGGGCTCGGACAGCACCTCGGGCACCGCGGGACGGATGTCGGCGGTCGGCTCCGGCCGCGCGGGGACGTCGGTGCCGAACGCGCGGAGCGCCTGCTCGGCGTCCTGCAGGTCCTGCTCGACGGAGTCGTTGAGGTTGACCGACGCGGGCTCGGCCGGCGTGAGGTCGACGAGCCCGGCGGCGGCACCGGCGTTCGGGCTCACCGCGGTCGCAGCGGGCACGACGGGGGCAGCTGGTGCGACGGCAGCGGCAGCCGGGGCGACTCCGGTGGCCGGGGGCAGCACGGGGCTGTCGTACGCCGGGTCCTCTTCGCGCCCGGACTTGTTCCGGCGCCACCACGGCACGTTGTCGCCACCGGCTTCGGCGTCGGCAGCGGCCTGCTCGTCACCGAACCCGAGGTCGTCGAACAGCTGGAAGTCGGTGTCGCCCTTCTTGCCACGCTTCGACGTGCGGGCGCGGGCGGCGGGCTCCGCCACGGCGGCGGCGTCGGCCTCGGGTTCTGCTGCGGGGGCCGGGGCGCCGAACAGGTAGGCGTAGAGCTCGTGCAGGCGTCGCCCGAGCTTGTTCGGCGGCGTCTTGGTGATGATGAAGAGCGAGAGCACCAGCAGCACGATCGCCACGGGGACGGCCACCCAGGCGGTCGCGATCGTGACGAGCCAGCCGATGACCACCCAGCCGAGCACCCCACCGGCGGCGGCCAGCGCGGGCATGCCGTCGGCGGCGCTCGGACGGCCGCCGAAGACGTGGCAGAGCGAGGCGATCGACACGATCAGGATGCCCAGGCCGATGCCGATCCGGGTGTTGTCGTGCACCGAGGCCGGGTGCCGGAACAACCACCCGGCGAACACGATCATGATGACGGGCAGAGCGAACGCCAACCGGCCGAACAGCCCGCCGAACGTGTACGCGTCGAGTGCGACGGAGACGCTGTTGGTCGGGTTGAGCCACTCGACGACCCCGCCGGCGATGGCCAGCAGGAACAGCAGGAACGGGAACCCGTCGCGCCGCTGGTCCTTCTCGAGGGTCTCCTTGCCGAGCAGCCGGAACATCGCGCCGACGCCGTGCGCCATCGCGAGCCAGAAGGTCACGAGCGGGTTCTGCTCGCGGAACACCGGCGTGGGTGCGGCCTGCGGCAGCTTCTTCGTCGTGGCCTGGGTGCGCGACGAACCGCGCGTCCCGTTGCCACGGGACGACGTGGACGCGCGCGAGCGCGTGGTCGACTTGGTGCCTCCGGCCATGGGCAGAACCCTAACGCCCGCTCAGGACAAACGCAGGAAGGCCCGCCGCAGCGTCCGTGACGGACGCTGGACGGGCCTCCCGGGCCGGACGGACGCGAACGCGGACGCGCGCCCACCCCGCGAACGGGCCCTACGCCTCGATGACCACCGGGACGATCATCGGACGACGGCGGTGCTTCGTGTTCACCCAGCGACCGACCGTGCGACGGACGACCTGCGCGAAGGCGTGCGAGTCGCGCGTGCCGTTGGCCGCGGCCTCGGAGATCGCCTTGGCGATCTGCGGGCGGACGTCGTCGAACACGGAGTCGTCCTCGGCGAAGCCGCGCGACTGGATCTCCGGGCCGATCACGCACTGCCCGGTGGTGAAGTCCACCGCGCAGAAGATCGAGATGAAGCCCTCTTCCGCCAGGACGCGGCGGTCCTTCAGGTCGGCGTCGGTGATCTCGCCGACGGTGGAGCCGTCGACGTAGACGTAGCCGATGTCGAGCTGGCCGGCGACCGTCGCGACGCCGTCCTTCAGGTCGACGACGATGCCGTCCTGCCCGAGGATCACGTTGCGCGGCGGGACACCCGTCTGGATCGCCAGGTCGGCGTTCGCGTACAGGTGGCGGTGCTCACCGTGGACGGGGAGCACGTTGCGCGGCCGCAGGATGTTGTAGCAGTAGAGCAGCTCGCCGGCGGAGGCGTGTCCGGAGACGTGCACCTTCGCGTTGCCCTTGTGAACGACCTTCGCACCGAGCTTCGTCAGCCCGTCGATGACGCGGTACACGGCGTTCTCGTTGCCCGGGATGAGCGACGACGCGAGGATGACGGTGTCGCCGTCGCCGATCTCGATCTGGTGCTCGAGGTTCGCCATGCGGGCCAGGACGGCCATCGGCTCACCCTGCGACCCGGTCGACATGTAGACGATCTGGTCGTCGGGGACGTTCTTCGCCTTCTTCGTGTCGATGAGCACGTTCTCCGGCACCCGCAGGTACCCGAGGTCGGCGGCGATCGTCATGTTGCGGATCATCGAGCGCCCCATGAACGCGACCTTGCGGTTCGCGGCCGCGGCGGCGTCGAGGACCTGCTGCACGCGGTGCACGTGCGACGAGAAGCTCGCCACGACGACCTTCTTGCGGGCGCGCATGATGATGTTCTCGAGCACCGGGCCGATGTCGCGCTCCGGAGCGGTGAAGCCCGGCACGTCGGCGTTCGTGGAGTCCGGCAGGAACAGGTCCACGCCGGCCTCGCCCAGACGGGCGAACGCGCGGAGGTCGGTGATGCGGTCGTCCAGCGGGAGCTGGTCCATCTTGAAGTCACCCGTGTGCAGCACACGACCGGCGGGGGTCGTGATCGCGACGGCGAGGGCGTCCGGGATGGAGTGGTTCACGGCGACGAACTCGAGGTGGAACGGGCCGATCTGCTCGGTCTGGTCCTCGGCCACGACGAGCGTGTACGGCTTGATCCGGTGTTCCTTGAGCTTCGCCTCGACCAGCGCGAGGGTCAGCGTGGAGCCGATCAGCGGGATGTCGTCGCGGAGCTTGAGCAGGTACGGGACGGCGCCGATGTGGTCTTCGTGGCCGTGCGTGAGCACGACACCGAGGACGTCGTCGAGGCGGTCACGGATCGGCGAGAAGTCCGGCAGGATCAGGTCGACACCGGGCTGGTGCTCCTCGGGGAACAGCACGCCGGCATCGACGATGAGCAGCTTGCCCTCGTACTCGTAGACGGTCATGTTGCGACCGATCTCGCCGAGGCCCCCGATGGGGACGACGCGGAGGGTGCCGGCTTCGAGCGGCTGCGGTTCGGAGATCTGTGTGGGCATTCGGTCCTACGGATTCGGGCGACGCGCGTGCTGCGCGCCGCGGTGTTCGCTAGCGGGTGGTGCCTGGCACCTTCGGTAGTGCACCGCCGGCCGCCGCGTTGCGGTCGGGGCGGAAGTTCGAGAAGTCGGCGCCGGGCACGTCGCGCACGGCTTCGAGGGAGGTCTCGATGGCGTACGCCTCCGAGTCCTCGGGGCCGACGAGCGGCAGTCGGACGCGCGGGCTGCCGATGCGGCCGAGCCCGTGCAGGATGTACTTGGCGGCCACGGTACCGGGAACGTGCGTCATCACGGCGCGGACGAGCGGCTCGAGTCGCTTGTGCTCGGCCGTCGCGGTGGCCAGGTCACCCCGGTTCACGGCGTCGACGATGGTGCGGTACGGCGCGCTCGTGATGTTCGCGGTCACGCCGATCAGGCCGGTGGCGCCGATCGACAGGTGCGGGAGCACGTTCGTGTCGTCGCCGGAGAAGTACATGAGGTCGGTGTTGTTCAGCACCCGTGAGACCTCGGCGAAGTCGCCCTTGGCGTCCTTCACCGCGAGGATGTTCGGGTGCTTGGACGCACGCAGGATCGTGTCGTACGTGATCGGGATGCCGGTGCGGCCCGGGATGTCGTACAGGATCACCGGCAGGTCGGTGGCGTCCGCGATCATCCGGAAGTGGGTGAGGACACCCGACTGCGTCGGCTTGTTGTAGTACGGCGTGACGATCATCACGCCGTCCGCGCCGGCCTTCTCGCTCTGCTTGTACAGGTGGATCGCGTGCGCGGTCTCGTTCGAGCCACCGCCCGTGATGATCTTCGCGCGGCCGGCGGCGACGGACTTGCCGACCTCGACCAGACGGAGCTTCTCCGGGTCGGTCAGCGTCGACGTCTCGCCGGTCGTGCCGGTGACGACGATGCCGTCGGCGCCGGCGGTGATGCAGTCGTCGATGTGCTGCTCGACGCCGGGCCAGTCGACCTCGCCGTCGGCCGTGAACGGGGTCACGAGGGCGACGAGGACCTGACCGAAGGGATTCTCACGCGGGGACACGGGCACCAGCGTACCGGGGATGCGCGCGAGGACCGCCGTCCGTGTGGACGGTGGACCGCCTGCGGCGCGGCCGGGAGGCCCGGATCACGTCCGTCCCGCCGGTCACGCCCGGCCCGTGCGGGCGCTCAGGCGCGGCGCTGCCACTCCAGGAACCGGTAGCGGGTGCCGTCGTTCCGGGACTCCTGCCAGGGGCCCTCGTCGGTGAGCGTCCAGCCGGCCGCCTCGTCGAGCGTGGGTGCGACGGTGTCGCCGGGCACGTCGACGTCGATCAGCGTCTCGGAGACGTGGTCGGCCCCGTCGAGTGCGGCGGCGTAGACCTGACCGCCGCCGATCACCCACACGGTCTCGTCGGCGCCCTCGGCACGCTCGAGTTCGGCCTGTAGGTCGTGCACGACCTCGGCGCCGTCGGCCGTCCACGTCGTGTCCCGGGTGAGCACGACGTTGCGCCGACCGGGCAGCGGCCGGAAGCGCTCGGGCAGGGACTCCCAGGTGCGCCGACCCATCAGCACGGTCGCGTCGCCGGTGACCTGCTTGAAGTGCGCCAGGTCCTCGGGCACGTGCCAGGGCATGCCGCCGTCGGCACCGATGACGCCGGTGGTCGAGCGGGCCCAGACCATGCCGATCATCAGACGGCGACCGCGGCCTTGATCGCCGGGTGGTGCTCGTAGCCGACGACGGTGAAGTCCTCGTACTCGTAGTCATCGATCGAGTCGCGCGGAGCGAGTTCGAGCGTCGGCATCGGGTACGCCGTGCGGGACAGCTGCTCCTCGACCTGTTCGACGTGGTTGTCGTAGATGTGGCAGTCGCCGCCGGTCCAGACGAAGTCGCCGACCTCGAGCCCGGTCTGCGCTGCGATCATGTGGGTCAGCAGCGCGTACGAGGCGATGTTGAACGGGACGCCGAGGAACATGTCGGCGCTCCGCTGGTAGAGCTGGCACGAGAGCTTGCCGTCGTTCACGTAAAACTGGAAGAAGGCGTGGCACGGGGCGAGCGCCATGTTCGGAACGTCGGCCACGTTCCACGCCGAGACGATGAGGCGGCGGCTGTCCGGGTTCGTCTTGATCTGCTCGATGACCTGGGCGATCTGGTCGACGTGCTCGCCCGAGGGGGTCGGCCACGAGCGCCACTGCACGCCGTACACCGGGCCGAGGTCGCCGTCGGCGTCCGCCCACTCGTTCCAGATCCGGACACCGTGCTCCTGCAGCCAGGTGGCGTTGCCCTCGCCACGGAGGAACCAGAGGAGCTCGTACGCGACCGACTTGAAGTGCACGCGCTTGGTGCTGACGAGGGGGAAGCCCTTCGACAGGTCGTAGCGGAGCTGTGCGCCGAACAGGCTGCGGGTGCCGGTGCCGGTGCGGTCACCCTTCGGCGAGCCCTCGGTCAGGACCCGCCGGAGCAGGTCTTCGTAGGGCGTCGGGACGGAGGCGTCGGGCTGTACGGTCTCGCTGTCGGTCACACACAGAAGCCTACGTCGGTGTGAGTAGCGTTGCGGGCATGCCCGACACGACGGAACAACCGCTCTCGATCCTGGTGGCCGGCTCGTCCGGGTTCATCGGGACGCCCCTCGTCCGCGCCCTGCGCGAGGCGGGGCACCACGTGACCACGCTCGTCCGCCGCGAAGCACGCACCGCGACCGAGTTCCGCTGGGCACCGGGGCGGCGTGCGCTCGACCCGGCGATCCTCGACGGCGCCGACGTGGTGATCAACCTGGCCGGCGCGAACATCGGCAAGCTGCCCTGGACGGACGCCTACCGCAAGGAGATCCGCAGCTCGCGCATCGACGCCACCGACACCCTGGTCGAGGCGATGCGGCACGCTGCCACTCCCCCGGCGCTGTTCCTGTCGGGCTCGGCCTCGGGCGTGTACGGCGACCGCCCGGCCGACGTGCTGCAGGACGACGCCGCCCCGGGCACGGGCTTCCTCGCCGACGTCTGCACCGCGTGGGAAGCCGCCGCGAACGCCGCTCCCGCCGGGGTCCGGGTCGTCACGCTCCGCACCGGCATCGTCATCGGCAAGGGCGGCGGTGCGCTCGCGCCGCTCGTCCCGCTGACGAAGCTCGGCGTCGGCAGCCGGCTCGGCACCGGTGGCCAGCACTGGCCCTGGATCGCACTCGAGGACGAGGTCGGCGCCATCGTGCACCTGGCGACCGCGGCACCGGACGTGTCCGGCCCGGTGAACCTGGCGGGCCCCGAGCCCGTCGTGGCCGACCGCATCACGAAGCACGTCGCCGAGGTCCTGCACCGCCCGTACCTCTTCCGGATCCCCGAGTTCGCCCTGCGCCTGGCGCTGCGGGACGCCGCCGACGACATGCTCCTGTCGAGTCAGCGGATGGTCCCCACGAAGCTGCTCGAGTCCGGCTACACGTTCCGGTACACGCAGGCGGCGGACGCGATCGACGCCGTCTTCTGATCCGCCTCCGGCCCCGGGGTCAGCGGTCGGCGGCGCGCGCCAGGGCGGTGCGCATCGCCGAACGCGCGCGCTTGCGGTCACCGGCGGCGTCGTAGACCACACCGAGCCGGTACCAGGCACGCCAGTCGGCCGGGTCCTGCTCGACCGCATCGCGGTACCGCGGGAACAGCTCGTCGGCGGCGTCGCGGATCGGCCGGCCCGACGGCCGCACCGGGACGACGTCGTCCGGGGTGCCGCCCTCGGCCTCGAGCCGCGCGCCGAGTCGGGTGATGCGGATGCCGAAGCGGAACTCCAGCACGAGCAGGAGCGCCCCGATCGTGGCGACGACGAACAGCGCGACGCCGATGCCGATGCCGATCGGGATCCCGGTCGCGATGAAGGCGACGGCGCGCTGCCCGACGAGCACGATGTACAGGGCGAGCAGCACCGCCATCAGCGCTGCACCCCAGAACGGCGAGCGGATCGTGCGTCCGGCCCGCTCCATCCGACCCACGGCGGTCAGCCGATGCCGAGGACGCTGCCGAGGCCCACGGTGAGGCCCTGCGCCGACACCACGCTCGCCAGCGCCGCACGGATGCCGGCGACGTAGGCGACGTCGTCGTTGGTGTCGTGCCGGATCGTCAGCGTCTCACCGGGGCCGCTCAGCACGACGTCCTGCACGGCCTTCACCCCGGGCAGGCGGAGCGAGTGGATGGGCACGCTGGCGACCTGCTGGCCGCGGGCGCGCTGGTCGACGTGCGGGGCGTCCACGGGACCGACCTCGCGCCGGGCGTCGGCCATCAGCTCGGCGGTGCGCACCGCGGTGCCCGAGGGCGAGTCGATCTTGCCGGCGTGGTGGGTCTCGACGATCTCGGCGGCGGGGAACCACGGTGCCGCGATCGTCGCCAGGTGGGTGCCGAGCACGGAGCCGATCGAGAAGTTCGGGACCACGAGCACCCCCTGGTCCGGGCGTTCCCGCAGCCCGGTGCGGAGCTTCGCGAGCCGGTCGAGCGACCAGCCGGAGGTGCCGACGAGCACGTTCGCGCCGCTCGACAGCGCGTTCTCCACGATCGCCGGGCTGAGCGACGGCACCGTCACGTCGACCACCAGGGCCGCGCCGCCGAAGACCGACGGCGGCGCCTCGTGCGCGCCGTCCTTCGACGACAGGCGGGCGACGAGCTCGAACTCCGGGAGTTCCTCGACGACGGACGCCACGAGGCCCCCGAGACGACCGGTGGCGCCGACGACGGCGACGGGAGTGACCATGCGGTCCATCCTAGGATCGACGCATGTCAGTCGAGGTCAGGACCGTGCCGGCCGATCTGCCCGAGGTCGACGCGCTGCTCGACGCGTACCTGGACGAGCGCGCGGCGACGTTCCCGAGCGCGCAGGGCACGTACTCGCGGAAGCGCACCCCCGCGGCCGAGTTCACGCCGCCGAACGGGGTGTTCGCGGTGGCGTACGACGACGACGTCGCGGTCGGCTGCGGCGGCCTCCGTCGGATCGCGGACGGGGTCGACGCGACCGGTGCCGTCGACGTCCGGTTCGAGGTCAAGCACGTCTTCGTGGCACCGGCCGGGCGCGGCACGGGCGTCGCGACGGCCGTGATGGACCTGCTCGAGCGGGCCGCGGCCGACCTCGGTGCGACGAGCATCGTCCTCGACACGAACGACTCGCTCGTGGCGGCCGGCGCGATGTACCGCGGCCGCGGGTACCAGCGGGTCGAGCCGTTCAACGACAACCCGAACGCGACCGCCTGGTACCGCAAGCCGATCGTCTGAGCCGCCACGGGCCTCCCGGCCGCGCCACCGCGGACCGGACGGGCAGCCGCTAGACGGGCTGGTCGACCGGCAGACCCGTGCGCAGCTCCACCGGCAGGTGGGCCAGGTCGTTCAGCGTGACGACCTCGGCGGGCTTCGCCGAACGGATCCGGATGATCGTGAGCGCGGTGTGGGCGACGTTCGTGCCCATCCAGCGCCACTCCGGGGCTTGGAACGCTTCGCGCACGAACCAGCCGATCACGGCGTTGTGGGTGATCAGCAGGTCGTGCCGGTCCTCGCGCGCCGGGGTGAACCACTCCGACACGGCGTCGCCCATCTGGGCCTGCCCGGCGACGATCTCCTCTTCGGTGATGCCGCCGTACCAGCCCTGGTAGGCGTGCGGCATGTCCGGGGTCGGGCCCGAGGGGATGCAGTCGAACAGCAGGGTCGAGGGCTCGGGCTGGATCGACGGCAGGCGCTGCGACAGGAACGCGGCGGTCTCGCTCGGGGCCTCGAGCGGCGAGTGGTACACGCCATCGAAGGGCACACCGCCGAGACGGTCCGCGATCAGGGTCGCCTGGCGCTTGCCGCGTTCGGAGAGCTTGCCGTCCCGCAGGCCGTGTTCGGCGTCCTGGTGTTCGCCGTGCCGGACGAGGTACAGGTAGTGCGACATGTCCGTGCTCAGCTGCCGATCCCGATGGCCGCGGCGAGTTCGTCCTGCTGCACGGCACCGACGACCGAGGTGATCGTCGGCCGGGTGAGCAGGTCGCGCGCGAGTTCGAGCACGCCGTCGGTCGTGACGCCGTCGACACGCTCGAGCGCCGTCGACAGGTCGGTGTACTCGCCGGTGCCGAGCTCGGAGCGGCCGAGGCGGGTCATGCGGGCGTCGGAGTCCTCGAGCGAGAGCGTCAGCGCGCCCTCGATCTGGCCCTTGGCACGTCGGAGCTCGTCGTCGGTGATGCCGTGGTCGACCATCCGGCGGAACTCGGCGTCCACGATGTCGATGACGCCGGCGACGTTGTCCGGCGCGCAGCCGGCGTAGACACCGAAGGCACCGTTGTCCAGGTACGCGGGGGCGAACGACGACACCGCGTAGGCCAGACCGCGGCGCTCGCGCACTTCCTGGAAGAGACGCGAACTCATGCCGCCACCGAGCACGGCGTTCAGGACGCTGAGCGAGGGACGGCGGTCGTCACGCAGGTCGAGGCCCTGCGAGCCGCGGAGCATGCTGACCTGCTCGGTCGGGCGGTGCACCACGGTCAACTTCGCCTCGACCGGGTCGGCCACGGTCTCGGGCGTGCGGCGCGGCAGCGGCTCGGCGTCCGGGGCGTCGTGGAAGACGCCGGCGACGAGCTCGCAGAACCGGTCGTGGTCGACGGCACCGGCGGCGGTCACGACGATGCCGTTCGGCGCGTAGTGCTCGCGGTAGTGGGCCAGCACCTCGTCGCGCTGGACCGCACGGATGCTGTCCGGGGTGCCGCCGATCGGACGGCCGAGCGGGTGTCCGCCGAAGGCCGCGGCGAAGAACGCCTCGCCCGCGACGTCGGCCGGGTCGTCGGCGGCCATCGCGAGCTCTTCGAGGATGACCCCGCGCTCGACGGCGAATGCGTCCGGTTCGAGCACCGAACCGGTGACCATGTCACCGATGACGTTCACGGCCATCGGGACGTCGGTGTCCCGGACCCGTGCGTAGTAACAGGTGTACTCCTTGGCGGTGGCGGCGTTGTGCTCACCGCCGACCGAGTCGAACGCGATGGCGATGTCGAGCGCCGACCGGGTCTCGGTGCCCTTGAAGAGCAGGTGTTCGAGGAAGTGCGTCGACCCGAACTGCCCGTCGCGCTCATCACGCGAACCGACGCCGACCCAGAACCCGATGCTCGTCGACGCGGCACCCGGCACCGCCTCGGTCAGCACACGGACGCCCGAGGGCAGCACGGTGCGACGGACGAAGGCCCCGCCGGACGTCAGGAACGACGTGTCCGGGGCCCCGAGCGGCAGTGGCACTGGCTGGTTCATCGCAGACGAGCCTAGTGATCCGTCGATGCCTCCCGCCCAGTTTCCCGGTCTCGGTCGCATGCCACTCGAAGTGGGGTACAGAAAATGTGGACAGACCGACTCGTCTGTCTGTCCTCCTTGTGCTACTGTTGGTCACGCCGGATCGAAAGCCCCCCTAAGTTCCGATCCGGCGGCTCGGGACATCAGTCCTGCGCGACCACCGAGTCCCCCCACTCCGGTCGCGGAGCCGATGAGTCCGAGGAGTACACGCTGTGACGGTCGATTCCCCCCAACCGGCCGTCCAGCGTCTCCCCGGCCCGAGCACGAACCTCGCGTCGCCGGACGGGTCGAGCGTCCCCCCGACTCCCCGCTCCGGCGGCGCGAAGGTCCGTGTCCTCGAGACCGCCACGCGACTCTTCTACGAAGAGGGCATCCACAGCGTCGGCGTCGACCGTCTCATCTCCGAGGCGAGCGTCACGAAGGCGACGTTCTACAAGCACTACGGGTCGAAGGACAACCTGATCCTGGCCTACATCCGCACCCAGCACGAGCGCGTGCAGGAGCGGATGGAGCAGCTCATCACCGACGCCGGCTCCCCCGAGCGGGCCGTCCGTGCGTGGGTCGCCGCGCTGGCCGACGACGTCAACGACCCGGCGTTCCGCGGGTGTGCGTTCCTGCACGCCGCCGCCGAGTACCACGACCCTCGCGATCCGGTCCGCCAGGTCGTCGCCGTGCACCGCGACTGGTACACCGAACGGCTGGCGACCCTGCTGCAGGAGGCCGGACACCCCCTGCCCGGCGACGGTGCCGACGAGCTCATGCTCGCGCGCGACGGTGCGATGGCCGGCGCGTACGCCGGTGACGCGATCGCCGCCACCGCCGCGCTCAACCGCGTGGTCGACCGGGTGCTCGCGGGCTGACGCCCGGCTCGCGCCAGCGCTGTCGCTTCCGTGGGGCGGTCGAGGCGACCGCGGCCGGACGGGAGGCCCGTGACGGGCCCGCACCGCGCCTCCAGGCCGTCACGTGCGAACTCCCACAGCCCCGCGCGCGCACCGAGCGCAGCCCGAGCCGGCGGGTGTTGGCTGGGGGCATGGCCAACGACCCCAACTGGAACCTGCCCGACGTCCCGTCCTTCACCCTGACGAGCCCCGACTTCACCGACGGAGGCGAGCTGCCCACCTCGGCACGCGGCTCCGACGTCGGCGGTGAGGACCGCTCCCCCGCACTCGAGTGGTCGGACGCACCCGAGGGCACGAAGAGCTTCGTCCTGACCGTCTACGACCCCGATGCCCCGACCGGCTCCGGCTTCTGGCACTGGAGCCTGACCGACATCCCGGGCTCGGCGACGTCGCTCCCCGCAGGCGCCGGTACCGACGACGCCCTGCTGCCCGCCGAGGCACTCCGCCGCCGCAACGAGTTCGGCACGGACACGTTCCTCGGGGCTGCTCCGCCCGCGGGCCACGGTGCGCACCGCTACTTCTTCACGCTGAGCGCCCTCGACGTCCCCGTGCTCGAGGTCCCCGCCGACGCGACCCCCGCGGTCGTGGGCTTCATGCTCCGCGGGCACCTGCTCGGGCGCGCGCAGCTCATGGGCACGCAGGAGACCCCCGCGGCCTGACGGACACGCGTGGCACGGCGCGGTGATCTTTCGCGCACACCGACAGTTCACGCGGCGCCGTGCCCGTGAGGTGTCGCTGACCGCGAAAGCACGCGCGGCCAACGCGTGGCACCTGCCCCGCAACGGCGAACGGCCGCCGCCCCGGAAGGGACGGCGGCCGTTCGTGCGTCAGGACGCGGAGAGGATCAGCCCTCGGCCGGGTCCTCGGCGTGGGCGCGGACCGTCTCGGCCGAGGTGGAGTCACCCTCGGTCTCGTTGGCCACGACCGGCGCGAGCGACAGCTTGCCGCGGTCGTCCACCTTGGTGACCTCGACGAGGACCTTCTGGCCGACGCCGAGCACGTCTTCGACGTTCTCCACACGCTTGCCACCGGCGAGCTTGCGCACCTCGGAGACGTGGAGCAGACCGTCACGGCCCGGGAGCAGCGACACGAAGGCGCCGAAGGTGGCGATCTTCACGACGGTGCCGAGGAACTGGTCCCCGATCTCCGGGTTGGTCGGGTTCGCGATCGCGTTGACCTGGGCACGAGCGGCCTCGGCCGACGGACCGTCGACGGCGCCGATGTAGACGGTGCCGTTGTCCTCGATCGAGATGTCGGCGCCCGTGGTGTCCTGGATGCCGTTGATCGTCTTGCCCTTCGGGCCGATCAGCTCGCCGATCTTGTCGACGGGGATCTGCACCGAGATGACGCGAGGAGCGGTGTCCGCCATCTCGTCGGGGGCGTCGATGGCCTCGTTCAGCACACCGAGGATGGCCGAGCGGGCCTCCTTGGCCTGCTTGAGCGCCGCGTCGAGCACCGTCGACGGGATGCCGTCGAGCTTGGTGTCGAGCTGGATCGCGGTGACGAACTCCGAGGTACCGGCGACCTTGAAGTCCATGTCGCCGAGGGCGTCTTCCGCACCGAGGATGTCGGTCAGGGCCGCGTAGCGGGTCTGGCCGTCGACGGTGTCGGACACGAGGCCCATCGCGATGCCGGCGACCGGGGCCTTGAGGGGCACACCGGCGTTGAGCAGCGACAGGGTCGAGGCGCAGACGGAACCCATCGAGGTCGAGCCGTTGGAGCTGAGCGCCTCGGAGACCTGACGGATGGCGTACGGGAACTCGTCACGCGACGGCAGCACCGGCACGAGGGCGCGCTCGGCGAGGAAGCCGTGCCCGATCTCGCGACGCTTCGGCGAACCCACGCGGCCGGTCTCACCGGTCGAGTAGGGCGGGAAGTTGTAGTGGTGCAGGTAGCGCTTCTTCGTGACGGGCGACAGCGAGTCGATCTGCTGCTCCATCTTGAGCATGTTCAGCGTGGTGACGCCGAGGATCTGCGTCTCGCCGCGCTGGAAGATCGCCGAACCGTGGACGCGCGGGATCACGGCGACCTCGGCGTCGAGCGGACGGATGTCGGCGAGGCCGCGGCCGTCCATGCGGATCTGCTCGGTCAGGATGCGGCCGCGGACGACCTTCTTCGTGACCGACTTGTACGCGGCGCCGACCTGCGAGTTGGCGACCTCGGGCAGCGAGCCCGCGGTGACCTGCTCGGCGATGGCAGCCTTGACGCGCGACTTGAGCGCGTCGTCGGCGTCCTGACGCTCGGTCTTGGCGGCGATCTTGTAGACGTCACCGAGCTCGGAGAGCGCGAGGGCTTCGACGGCCGAGTAGACCTCGGGCGCGTACGGCGGGAAGACCGGGAAGTCCTGGATCTCCTTGGCCGACTGCGCGGCGAGCTTGGCCTGCGCGTCGACGAGGGACTTGAGGAACGGCTTTGCCGCCTCGAGACCCTGGGCGACGATGGCCTCGTCGGGCTTCGTGGCGCCGCCCTGGATGAGGTCCCAGGCGTGCTCGGTGGCTTCCGCCTCGACCATCATGATCGCGACGTCCTCGTTGCCGGCCTCGTCCGTGACGACACGACCGGCGACGGTCAGGTCGAACACGGCGTCGGCGAGCTGCGAGGCCTTCGGGAACGCGACCCACTGGTCGCCGATGAGCGCGAGGCGCACACCGGCGATCGGGCCGGAGAACGGCAGACCGGAGATCTGCGTCGACGCGGACGCGGCGTTGATCGCCAGCGCGTCGTAGAACTCGTCCGGAGCGATGCTCAGGACGGTGATGACGATCTGCACCTCGTTGCGGAGGCCGTCGACGAACGACGGACGCAGCGGCCGGTCGATCAGACGGCAGACGAGGATGGCCTCGGTCGACGGACGGCCTTCACGACGGAAGAACGAACCGGGGATCTTGCCGGCGGCGTAGGAACGCTCCTCGACGTCGACGGTCAGCGGGAAGAAGTCGAAGCCCTCACGCGGGTGCTTGCCGGCGCTGGTGGCCGAGAGGAGCATCGTTTCCTCGTCCAGGTACGCGGCGACCGCGCCCTGGGCCTGCTGTGCGAGCCGACCGGTCTCGAACCGGACGGTGCGCTTGCCGTACTTGCCGTTGTCGATGACGGCTTCGGCGAACTTGATCTCGGGACCCTCCAAAAGGGCGCCTCCTTGATGTGTTTCCGGCAGGCCGTGGCGACGGCACTCGATGGTGCGTGCGCGCCGATCGTTCCGGACGCATGTCTGGCCAGCAGTAGAAGCACTCGGGAAACCGTTCCGGCCCGCGAGCCACCACCGATGACCAGCTCCGTGCCCGGCCTGCGCAGTGTTGTGTGTGACGTCCGGGGAATGAGTCCTCGGACACGATGGACTTTACCAGTCCTCAGGCTGTCGGCGGCGCGGCTCGCTGGACTCCTGGTGAACATCGGTAGCCTGCCGACATGCGCCTCACCCCCTCGCGGGGCGTGCTCGTCGCGGCCGCCGTGGTCGTCGGCGCGCTCGTCGCCCCGGCCCTGACCGCTGCCCCCGCGAACGCCACCGAGTACCCCACCTGGCAGGACGTCCAGCGCGCCAAGGGCAACGAGACCGCCAAGCGCGCCGAGGTGCAGAAGGTGCAGGCGGCGCTGCAGTCGGCGCAGGACGAAGCCGCCGCGAAGTCGCAGGCCGCCCTGGTGGCCTCGTCGAAGGCAGACGCGGCCGAGTCGGAGTTGGCGTCGGCCACCCAGGCCGCCACGAGCCTCCAGGCTCAGGCGCAGCACGCGAGCGAGACGGCGGACCGGGCCCAGCAGCGGGCCGGCCAGCTGGCCGCGAACCTGTACCGCGACGGCAGCACGAACCAGATGACCACCCGCATCGCGACCGCGAAGAACCCGGACCAGCTGCTCTACCAGCTCGGCGCGCTCGACCAGCTGTCGGAGACCTGGTCCGGCGTGATGGACGATGCGTCCGTCGCGGCCGGCACGGCGTCGTCGCTGCACGAGCAGGCCGAGCGGGCCGAGACGGAGCGCGCGACGCGCGCCCAGGCGGCCGAGGAACGATCGGCCGCAGCGAAGTCGGCGGAACAGGCGGCGGACGCCGCCGTCGAGTCGACGGAGCAGCACAGCGACGAGCTGTACGCGCAGCTCGCGTCGCTCAAGGACAGCACCGCGAAGCAGGAGGCCGGGTACGAACTCGGCCAGCGGGTCGCCGCGCAGAAGGCGGAGCAGCAGCGCAAGCGGGCCGCAGCGGCGGCGGCCGAGGCGAACGCGAACGCGAACGCCGCGAACGCCAGCAGCAGCGCTTCCAGCGGCGGCGCGACCAGCGGCGGCACCGGCTCGTCCTACCCGAGCACCGGGGGCGTCGCCGTGGACCCCGCGGCCGCACAGGCCTACGCACGGAGCGCGCTCGGGTCGTACGGGTGGGGCTCCGACCAGTTCTCGTGCCTGGTGTCGCTCTGGACGCAGGAGTCCGGGTGGCGGGCGAACGCCCTGAACTCCTCGAGCGGTGCCTACGGCATCCCGCAGTCGCTGCCGGCCGAGAAGATGGCGGTCGCCGGAGCCGACTGGCGCACCAACGCGAACACGCAGATCGACTGGGGGCTCGCGTACATCAAGAGCGCCTACGGATCACCCTGCGGGGCGTGGGGTCACGAGATGAGCGTCAACCCGCACTGGTACTGAGCGCTGGGCCGGCCGGGCGCCGGTCTCCGGCTGCTCACCGCTCCACCAGTCGGAGCGCCTGCAGAGGGCACATCGCGACGGCGTCGGCCGCAGCGGTCCGCTCGTGCGGACGGACCGGGACGTCGCGGGTGCCGGTGTCGGGGATGCCGGCCCGGGCACCGCGGTCGCCGGGGTCGCCGCCGGCTCGGGCGACCGGGTAGCCCCACTCGTCGCGCTCGAGCCGCTCGGCGAACAGTTCCGTGCACAACCCCCGGCCCCGGCAGCGCGTCCAGTCGACGTGCAGCGAGACGACACCCGCGCCGGCGCCCGCTCCCCCGCTCACCACGCACCCCCGCGCCGCAGCAGGCACCGGCCACCGAGGTGCGCCTGCACGTCGTCGTGGAACACGTCGAGCGCGCTCCGCACCATCCGTGCCACACCGTCCGGGTGGTGACACGCACCGCGACCGTCCACCAGCGCGGCCACCCGACGCACCTCGCCCGCCAGGTCCCCCGCTGCTCGCCCCGAGGCCAGGTCCCCGACGACGTCGGCGATCCGCGGCAGCCCGTTCACGCAGGGTCCGCACCGTCCGGCCGACGCTCCGGCGAGCGCCGTCGCCAGCCGCGCCGTCGCCGCGATCGGGCAGGTCCGGTCGTCGAGCACGGCGAGCACCCCGGCCCCGGGCGCGGCACCCCACCGAGCCAGTCCCTCGGGGTCGAACGACGCGTCGAGGGCCGCGGCCGGCAGCCACGTCCCGCCCCATCCGCCGACCAGCACGGCGCGCGTGTGCGCCGGATCGGTCACCGGCAGCCGGGAGGCCCGCAGCAGTTCCCCGAGCGGCGCACCCCCGGCGGTCTCCAGTACCACCGCGGTGGTCGGGTCCGTCACGTCGCTCACCGTGACGAGCCGGGTGCCGGGGGCACTCGGGCTGCCGACGCCCCGGGCCCACGCCGCCCCGAAGCGCACGACGAGTGCTGCCTGGGCGAGGGTCTCGACGTTCGACACCAGGGTCGGTCGCCCGCTCGGGCCCCGTTCGGCGAGCCGCACCACGCGGTCCTCGGGCACACCCCGGCCACCGGCGACGGCCGAGGCGAGGGCGCTGGCCTCCCCGGAGACGAAGGAGGCGTGGGGCAGGACCCGCAGGCTGATCGGCACGGGGTCGCCGCCGCGGTCGGCGCGTTCCGCCAGTGCCCGGCGGACCGGACCGGCGAGTCGGTCGCTCGTGGCGAGCACTGCCTCGGACGCACCGACCGCGGCGGCCGCGACGACGATGCCATCGAGCACCAGGTGCGGTGCGCGCTCGAGCAGGACGGCGTCCTTGCGGCTGGCGGGTTCCCCCTCGGCGGCGTTCGCGACCACGAGGGGCGCACCCCGACCCCGACGGCGGCCGCGGACGGTCACGGCGGCGAGCTTCCGGGCGAGCGGGAACCCGGCTCCGCCGCGGCCGTCGACGCCGGCGCGGCCGAGTTCGTCGACCAGCCACGGGCCGAGCTGCGGCAGCGGGCCGAAGGTGTCCTCGTGGTCGGTGCGGGCCGGACCGGGTGCGGCCAGGAGCCGTCGGGTGCCGGTGGGTGGGACGACGGTGCGGGGGTGGGTCAGGGTCATCGGACGACCTCCAGCTTCGCGGAACGGAACTCGGTGACACGGGCGGTGCAGCGCCAGACGACGGCGCCGACGACGGCCGCGGTGCAGACGCCGGCGAGCACGAGGAACCACGCGGAGGTGCCGTCGGTCCCGGTGCCGACCGCGTGGGCCAGGGCGATCGGCCACATGGCGTAGGCCGCCCAGTGCACCGCGCGGAAGGCCCGCGGCCCGATCGCGCGGCGGAGCAGTGCGGTGACGACGAGCACGACGAGCAGGTCGACGGCCAGGGTGCCGAGCCCCAGCCAGAACCACCGGTCGGCGCCGACGAACGGCACGACCGTGTCGAGGAGGCGCAGCTCGGCCTCGGTGTCGAGCAGCAGCGACCCCACGTGCACCGCGACGAACACGGTGGCGGCGAGGGCGACGTCCCGGTGCACGAGCTGCACGGCGAACCGGGGCAGTCCGGGCAGCGGTCGTCCGCCCCTGGTGACGATGCCGAGGAGCACCGTGAGGGTGAGGAGCAGGACGGCGGTGACCCCGAAGCCCCGGCCGATCACCCAGAGCGCGGTGTCCATCAGGCGACCGCCGATCGGTCGTCGTCGGCGCGCTGGCCGTCGGCGCCTCGGTCGTCGGGCCAGCCGCCGAGCCGCACGACCGTGCCGTCGGCGGCGACCAGCCGGGCGGCGCGACCGCTCTGCCGGAGCCACTCGGCGGCGGTGCGACCGCGCACCACGGCGGCCGTCGTCATCGTGTTGGCCGTCGTGCACGACGGGGCGACGACGGTCACCGTGCGCCAGACCGGCTCGGCGGGCAGACCCCAGCGGGGGTCGAGGATGTGGTGCCGGGCGGTGCCGTCCTGCTCCCAGCGGCGTTTCTGCGTGCTCGAGGTCGCCACGGACCAGCCCGAGGCGATCCGGACGTGGTCGACCGGGTCACCCTCGAGGTCCTCCACCCGCACCTGCCAGCCGCCGGACGGATCCGGGCCGGCGGTCGCGACGTCACCGCCGAGGGACACCAGCGCCCCGATGCCGAGCCGTGCGGTGATGCTCGCCGCGGCCATGTCGGCGGCAGCGGCCTTCGCCGTGGCACCGAGGTCGAGGGTGACGCCCTCGGGGATGCGCAGGAACGTGCCCGACAACAGGATGCGCTGCCACACCGGACGGTCGTCGAGTGCACGCGACAGGGCCTCGGGCGACGGGACCGGCTGGGCGTCGGCGAAGGCGGCGTCGTAGCCGAGGGACACCATCCGGCGCCCGAGGGTGGGGTCGACGTCGCCGTCCGAGAGCCGGGCTGCGTCGAGCGCCTGCTGCACCAGTGCGGCGAGGAGCGGCGACACCTCGGCGCCACGCCTCAGATCGTCGGCGCGTGCGGTGAGTTCGGAGTCGTCGCGGAAGCGGCTGCACGCGGCGTCGACCGCGGAGGTGACCTGCCGGACGCAGGACTCCGCGTCCGCGAGGTGCCGACGGTCCCGGTGGTCGAGGACGACCCGGGCGGTCGTGGTCCAGAGGTCCCACTCGGTGGCGGCGCGCACGGTCACGACCCCGTCGTCGTGGTGTCGGAGGTCCCGCCGGTGGTGCCCTGCGAGACGCCGGTGTCCGAGTCGCTGGTGCCGGAGTCGGTCGTGCCGGAGTCGGTCGGCTGGGTCGACGAGTCGGTGCTCGTGTCGGCACTGCTACTGGACTCGCTGCTGCTGGAGTCGCTGCTGCTGGAGCTGCTCGTGCTCGTGTCGCTGCTCGTGCTCGTGCTCGTGCTCGCCTGCTCGTGCCCGAGCCAGAGCCCCGCACCGGTGACCATCGCCACCACGAGCCCGCCCACGCTGACGAGCGCACTCGTGATCCGTGCGGATCGCCTGCCGCTGCCTCTGGTGTCCATCGGTGCTCCTCGTCGTCATGACGAGGTTCCCGAGGGCACCGATGAGCCAGCCGCGCACCCGCCGCGCACCGACCGTACGAACCCTGTGGTCCGTCTAAGAGCACGCGCTCCCGTCGACGGCGGTGGGACGCGGATCAGTGACCGAGGCCGCCGAGCAGGCTCGCGAAGTCCGGGGTCGCGGGGAGCGCGTCGGCTTCCTGCGGGGCCCGCCTGGAGGCCCGGATCGCCCAGGCCAGGTCGGCTCCGGCCCGGCGGATGCGACCGTCCAGGGCGGCCGCGTCACCGTCGGTCCCCCAGTCGTCGGTCGCGGCGAACACCCCGGTGGGCACGATCGCCGCACGCAGGTACGCGAAGACCGGCCGGAGGGCGTGGTCGATCGCGAGGGAGTGCCGCGAGGTCCCGCCGGTGGCCCCGAGCAGGACGGGCATGTCGGCCATCGAGTCCTTGTCGAGCACGTCCAGGAACGACTTCGCCAGTCCGCTGACGCCCGCGGTGAAGATCGGCGTGACGAACACGACGGCGTCGGCCTCGACCACGGCGGCCATCGCTGCGGAGAGCGCCGGGGCCGCGAAGCCGGTGAGCATCGCGTCGGTGATCTCGTGCGCGAGCGGCCGGAGTTCGACGTGCACGACGTGTGCCGGGGTGCCCTCGGCGACGAGCGACGCCACGGCGGCCTCGCCCAGACGGTCGGCGAGCAGGCGGGTGGAGCTGGGCTCGGAGAGTCCGGCGGAGACGACGGCGATGGTGGTCATGATGCTTCCCGACTTTCGATGCGTTTGCATGAACATAGCATCCAACCGGGTCCCCCTCGCAACCATTCCCGCCATTGAACAGCGTGCCGATCGGTCACGACTCCCCGCGCGCTGACTGCGGAGCGGCCACGAAGTGTCGACTGAGACCGCGGTGGCCGACGAGTCGTGACCGCGGGACGAGCGCGGGCGAGGTGTCGTGACCGACCGAGGACGGAATGCGGACTGAGCGGGGCCCCGCCGAGCGTCGAACGCCCCGCGGAACGAAGAACGCCCCGGTCCTCACGAAGAGGACCGGGGCGTTCGGTCAAGCGTGTGTCGGTCGACTAGCGACGCAGGCCGAGGCGCTCGATGAGCGTGCGGTAGCGGGCGATGTCGACGTCGGAGAGGTAGCCGAGGAGACGGCGACGCTGACCGACCATGAGGAGCAGGCCACGACGCGAGTGGTGGTCGTGCTTGTGCTCCTTGAGGTGCTCGTTCAGGTCGTTGATACGACGCGTCAGAACGGCGACCTGGACCTCGGGGGATCCGGTGTCGCCCGGGTGGGTCGCGTACTCTTCGATGATCTCCTGCTTGACCTGTGCGTCAAGTGCCATGGTGATCCCCTTCCTGTCCGTTGCGCGGTGCCCGTGCCTGATGCACGAGCGCTCTTTGTCCGCGGCCGTTCGACGGCAACCGCACAAGACTACCAGAGTCCTAGGCGGTCCTGGGGTGCAGACGGCGTCGGCGGCGACGCTCCGGCAGCAGGCTGCGGACGAGTCCGACCAGCGTTGCGCCGAGCAGTCCGCCGAGGCCGTTCGACAGCACGTCGCGCGGGTCCGCGACGCGGTAGGGCAGGTAGGTGGCCTGCGCGAACTCGATGCCCGTGGACAGCGCGACCGCGACGAGCGCGCCGAGGATCCACCAGCGACGGGGCAACCACAGCGCCGCGAGCATCCCCACGGGCACGAACATCGCGATGTTGGCGAGGAACTCGGTGCGCTCGTACGTGAACCAGGCACCGTGCGGCAGCTGCTGCACCCAGGCGATCGCGTGCAGCACGAGGGAGTTCTGGGCCGAGGTGAAGACCTGCGGGGTCAGCGTCATCCGCCAGATCACCCAGGCGTAGCCCGCGGTCAGGGCGAGGAGGAGGAGTCGACGGAACATCCGCACAGTGTGCTGCACGGTCCTGCGCGGTCGCTGGAGCGCTCCTGTCAGCCGTCGGTGCGACACCTGGGCGATCGCGGATCGGCGCTGGTCAGGACTCCCCCGCACCTGTCAGCATGGGTCCGGGCGCGATCGGCGCCCGCACCACCGACACCGCACGGTCAGATCAGGAGCACCGCAGCATGCCGGAGCACGAGGCACCCAGCACCCCACGCCGCAACCGCACCGGCGGCCTGCGGCAGTGGGGGTGGATCGCCGCTGCAGCCGTCGTCGTCGCCGCGGTCGTCACGACCCTCGTGGTCGTCGGCCCGTGGAACGGCGGCCAGCCGGACGGTGACCGTACCCCGAGCGGCCGCAGCGTCGCCGAGCGGAAGTCCGCGGCCGAGGCGTTCCCGGGCGGGCTCGCGCGCCAGCCGACCGCCGTGAACCAGGCCGGCCTCCGCGAGCGCCAGGCCCGTGCCGACGGTGACACCCAGACCGCCGAGCAGATCGCGGTGATCGCCGACCAGCCGATCGCGACGTGGCTGACGAACACCTCGCGGGCCGAGACCCGCTCGACGATCCGGTCGGTGGTCAGCACGGCCGAGCAACGCCGTGGCACCCCCGTGTTCGTCCTCTACAACATCCCGGACCGTGACTGCGGCAGCTACTCGAAGGGCGGCACCGAGGACGACGCGTACCTGCCGTGGGTCCGGTCCGCCGTCCGGGCGATGGCCGGTTCGCACGCGGTCGTGCTCGTCGAACCCGACTCGATCGCCCAGATCCAGAACTGCGAGCGGCTGCGCGACGAACGCCTGCCCCTGCTGCGGAAGGCCGTCGACGCGCTCACCGGCCACGGGCTCACCGTGTACCTGGACGGCGGCAACGAGAACCGCGTGCCGACCGCCACCATGGCGGACTGGCTGCGGCAGGCCGGCATCGACGAGGTGCAGGGCTTCTTCACGAACGTGTCGAACTTCTACCGCGTCGACCAGGAGCGCGCGTACGCCGACGAGCTCGCCGACGCGATCGGCGGCGACCCGCACTTCGTCATCGACGTCTCCCGCAACGGGCAGGGGTGGCGGGGCACCTGGTGCAACCCCGAGGGTGCCGGCCTCGGCCAGGAGCCGCACGTCACCGGCGGCAGCACCCGGCTCGACGCCCTGCTCTGGGTGAAGACGCCGGGGCTCAGCGACGGCACCTGCAACGGCGGCCCCGCGGCCGGCCAGTGGTGGGAGTCGTACGCACTGGCCCTCGTCGAGCACCGCAAGCGCGACTGACCACACCGCAAGACGGCCCGCGCAGGGCCGTGTCGGTGCCCGGTGGTTGCATGTGCGCATGACCGCGACCGACCGCATCCGCTCCGTCGTCCCGCCCTACCTGCTCCGCGCCGTCGCCGATGCCCAGGCGTTCCCCCGGGCGGCCTCGGCGGCACGCACCGCACTGGCCTCGCTCGACGCCGTGCAGGCACCGAAGCACGCGCACCTGGTCGCACCGCGCGGCGTCAGCGGTGCGGTCGACCGCTCCCCGCAGCGGACGATCGCCGACGCGCACGGCACCACGGCGCTGCCCGGCACCGTCGTCCGGCGCGAGGGCGACGCCGACTCCGGTGACGCCGCGGCCGACGAGGCGTACGCGGGCCTCGGCGCCACGCACGCCTTCTGGCTCGAGGTGTTCGACCGGGTGTCGATCGACGGCGCCGGACTCCCCCTCGACGCGACCGTGCACTTCGGCCAGGACTACGACAACGCCTACTGGGACGGCAACCGGATGGTGTTCGGCGACGGCGACGACGAGGTGTTCCGCCGCTTCACCGTCGCGCTCGACGTCATCGGCCACGAGCTCGCGCACGGCGTCACGCAGTACACCGCCGACCTGACCTACCAGGGCCAGTCTGGTGCCCTCAACGAGTCGATCAGCGACGTCTTCGGTTCCCTGGTCGCCCAGTACGCGGCGGGGCAGACGGCGGAGCAGGCGAGCTGGCTCATCGGCGAGGGGCTGTTCACCGACGCCGTGCAGGGCGACGCGCTCCGATCGATGCGGGCCCCCGGCACCGCGTACGACGACCCGGTGCTCGGGAAGGACCCGCAGCCGGCGACCATGGCCGGTTTCGTCGTCACCACCGACGACGCGGGCGGGGTCCACACGAACTCCGGCATCCCGAACCACGCGTTCTTCCTGGCGGCCACGGCCATCGGCGGCCCCGCGTGGCTGGGTGCCGGCGCCGTCTGGTGGGACGCCCTGACGTCGGCCGAGGTGACCGCCTCGATCGACTTCGCCGGCTTCGCCACCGTCACCGTCGACGCGGCCGGACGGCGGTTCGGGGACGGTTCCGCCGAGCAGACCGCGGTCCGTCAGGCCTGGCAGCAGGTGGGCGTGCTCGACTGAGCAGGCCACCCGGGCGTACCGTCGGGGCCATGCGCATCGAGGTCCGCCGCTCCGGGGGCTTCGCCGGCACCACACGGCGCTGGCGGGTCGACACCGACACGAGCAGCGACCCCACGGCGTGGTCCGACGTCGTCGACGCGCTGCGGCGTACCCCGGCACCGACGGCTGCGCCCGTCCCCGACGACTTCAGCTGGACGATCACCGTCGAGCGCACCACCGTGACGATCCCGGGTCGCCGCCTCGACGGCCCGTGGGCCGACCTGGTCGCGCGGGTGCGGTCCGAGGGCGACCCGACCTGAGCCGGGAGGCCCGTGGCGGGCCCGCACCGGGCCTCCCGTCCGCCCCGCGGGGACGCCACCACCCACCGATCGTGTGTAGGAACGGTCGCGTGGGACCGACGGACCCGACCGTTCCTGCTCACGAAGTGCGCGGGGACACGCGCGCGACCGTCAGTCGACGTCGATGACCGTCAGGCGACGTGTCGGACGCGTCATCGCGACGTACACCGCGGCGGCGGCGCGGGCGGCGTCGGCACCCACGCCGTCCGGGTCGACGAGCAGCACGCCGTCGAACTCCAGACCCTTGGCGTCCGCACCCGTCAGCACCGTGAGCGAGCCGGCGTTCGGCGAGGCGAGGCCCCGGACGTCCGCCTCGGTGCGGGCGAGCCGCTGCCGGACCGTGTCGACCTGGGCCTCGGGGACGATGACGCCGATGGTGCCGGAGCCGATCCGGGCACGCTCGGCGTCGGCGACCGCCACGACGGTGTCGAGCAGGTCGGCCCGGGCGACGCGGACGCGCTCGACGGGGTCACCGTCTCGAACGGCCTCGTTGCGGGTGACCGTGAGGCCGGCACTGTCGGCGAAGGCCCCGGCGGCCTCCACGATGGAGCGCGGGGTGCGGTAGTTGACCGTGAGCTGCGCGATGCGGTGGTCGAGCGGCACCTGCGGCGCACGGCCGCGTCGGCGACGCGCGAGCGCCCCGATGACGTCGTCCCAGGTGCGCGCGGCACCCGGCGATGAACCCTGCGCCATGTCGCCGACGATCGTGAACGAGCGCAGCGGGTTGCGGCGGGCGAGCACGCGCCACTGCATCGGCGAGAGCTCCTGCGCCTCGTCGACGACGATGTGCCCGTAGGTCCACTCGCGGTCGTCGGCGGCGCGCTCGGCGGTGGAGCGGGGGTCGCCGCCCTCGGCGAACGAGCCGGCGACCTGCTCGGCGCTGACGATGCCCTCGACGCCCATGTTCTCGATGGCCTGGCGGGCGTTCTCGATGTCGCGGTTCCGGCTGGCCTTCGCCGCGCGCTTGGCGGCGCCGCCGGTCGGGTCGAACGGGCCGAGCAGTTCGGCGGCCTCGTCGAGCAGGGGGACGTCCTCGACGGTCCAGGCCGTGCCGCGGGCGCGCTGCAGCAGGGCGCGGCGCTCCGGGGTCCAGTCGGGGGTGAGCGAGGCGAGCCAGTTCGGCCGGGCGTAGAGGTCCTCGAGGAACTTCTCGGGCGGCAGCGGCAACCACGCGGTGTTGAGCAGCACGCGGGCGTCGTACGAACTCCGGATGTCCTCGCGCAGGACCTTCTCGTCGGCCTCGTCCACCGTGGTGCCGCGCTCCCGCAGCTGCTCGGCGAGCAGGCGGGTCATCGCGTCGAGGGCGGTCTTGTTGAACGTGACGCGGGCGGCGTTGTGCGGCTTGCCGCGGTCCTGCGCACGCTTCATGGCGTCGGCGACGAGCTGCGGCGGCACGACGAGCCGCTCGCCCTCGATGTCGAGCGTGACCGATTCGGTCGGCACGACCTGGCGCGAGCGCACGGCCCGGCGCAGCAGTGACGCCATCTGCGCCGCGCCCTTGACGGCGGCGACGTCGCGGGTGTCGTGCGTCGTCGCGTGCACGCCCGGGTAGAGCGAACCGAGCGACGCCATCACGACACCGGTCTCGCCGAGCGACGGGAGCACCTGCTCGATGTACGTCAGGAACGCCGGCGACGGGCCGACCATGAGCACGCCGGAGCCCCGCAGCCGCTCGCGGTACGAGTAGAGCAGGTAGGCCGCGCGGTGCAGCGCCACGGCGGTCTTGCCGGTGCCGGGGCCGCCCTGCACGATGAGCACGCCCTCGAGCGGGGAGCGGATGATGCGGTCCTGCTCGCCCTGGATCGTCGCGACGATGTCGGTCATCCGGCCGGTGCGCTCGGCGGTCACGGCGGCGAGCAGCGCCCCCTCGCCCTGCAGGTGGGTGCGCTCGTCGTCGTAGAGCGAGGCGTCGAACACCTCGTCCTCGACGCCGACCACGCGACGGCCCTGCAGGGACAGGTGCCGGCGGGAGCGCATGCCCATCGGGTGCGCCGCGGTGGCCTGGTAGAAGGCGCTCGCACCGGGGACGCGCCAGTCGAGCAGCAGCGGCCGGTGCTCGGCGTCGCGCAGCCCCACCCGGCCGATGTACCGGAAGGTGTCGTCGGGGTTGTCGGGCTCGGCGACCTCGAGCCGGCCGAAGACCAGACGGTCCCCCACCCGCTCGAGCGTCGCGACGGTGTCCTCGTAGAGCCGCGCGTACGCGTCGCGCTCGCTGCGGCTCTGGTGGTTCCCGCCGACCGCCTGTCGGCGGGTCTCGGCGAGGCGCTGTTCGGCCTCGGCGGTCAGCTCGTCGAGACGACGGAAGAGGCCGTCGACGTAGCCGCGTTCACGGTCGATCTCGGTCGGTTCGGACACACGCAACCC
This sequence comes from Curtobacterium sp. MMLR14_002, assembly GCF_001864975.1. Lineage (NCBI taxonomy): Bacteria > Bacillati > Actinomycetota > Actinomycetes > Micrococcales > Microbacteriaceae > Curtobacterium > Curtobacterium sp. MMLR14_002. The sequence goes on along the minus strand of NZ_MJGT01000061.1, from coordinate 188,991 downwards.
TTCGGGAAGAGGGGGAACCAGTGTACTGCCCACCGGGAGCCCCGCTGTCCCCGAAGGGTCGCGTCGGAGTCACATCTCTTCGTGCGTGTCCGGGTCGCCGTCCCACAGACGACCGCGCTCGAGCGCGGAGATCGCCTGCACCTCGTCGTCGGTCAGCTCGAAGCCGAAGACGTCGAGGTTCTCCTTCTGGCGGGCTGCGTCGCCCGACTTCGGCACCGGCACGGCACCGAGCTGGACGTGCCAGCGCAGCACGACCTGGCCGGGGGCGACACCGTGCGCCGCGGCGGCGTCGACGATCGGCTGCTCGGTGAGCAGTTCCGACCGCTTCGCGAGCGGGCTCCAGCTCTCGGTCACGATGCCGAGCTCCTGGTGCACCTTCCGCAGTTCCGCCTGGGGGAAGTACGGGTGCAGCTCCACCTGGTTGACGGCCGGGGCGACCCCGGTGGCGTCGACGATCCGGCGCAGGTGCTCGGGCGTGAAGTTCGAGACGCCGATCGAGCGGACCTTGCCGCTGTCACGGAGGTCGACGAACGCCTTCCAGGTGTCGACGAACTTGTCCACGGACGGGTTCGGCCAGTGGATCAGGTACAGGTCGACGTGGTCGAGCCCCAGGTTGCCGAGGGTCTCGTCGATCGAACGGTGCGCCTCGTCGTAGCCGTGGTGCCGGCCGGGCAGCTTCGACGTGACGACGAGGTCCTCGCGCGCCACCTCGGACTCACGGACCGCCTTGCCGACGGCGTCCTCGTTGCCGTAGTTCAGCGCCGTGTCGAGCAGCCGGTAGCCGCTCGCGATCGCGGTACCGACCGCCGCCGCGCCCTCGTCGCCGTTCAGGCCGTAGGTGCCGAGGCCGAGCTCCGGGAACCGGTGGCCGTCGTTCAGCTCGATCGTCGGGGCACCGACCTGCATCAGCGGACCCCGAGCAGGTCGATCACGAAGATGAGGGTCTTGCCGGACAGGAAGTGGCCACCACCGGCGGGGCCGTAGGCGAGCTCCGGCGGGACGACGAGCTTGCGGCGTCCGCCGACCTTCATGCCGGGGATGCCCTCCTGCCAGCCGCGCACCAGGGCCGCGAGCGGGAAGTCGATGGGCTCGCCGCGGTTCCAGGAGCTGTCGAACTCCTCGCCGGTCTCGTACTCGACGCCGGCGTAGTGGACCTTGACGGTCGAGCCGGCGGACGCTTCCTCGCCGGAACCCTCGACGATGTCGGTGACGACGAGCTCGGTGGGGGCGGGGCCCTCGGGGGCGTCGAACTCGGGCTTGCTGTTCAGGTCAGTCATGCCGATCAGTCAACCAGAGCGCGCACCGGGCACGCGCAACGAGCATCCAGCCCGCAGAATGGTTCCACCGTGACACCATCGACTCCCGCACCGCCGCGCCGCCGCCTGCTCGCCGACCTCACCCCGCTCCGCCGCTCCCCTGCCTTCGCCCGACTCTGGGCCGGAACCGCGATCGCCGGCATCGGTACCCAGATGACCACGGTCGCCGTCGGGCTCGAGGTCTACGAGATCACCCGCTCGACCTTCGCCGTGGCCCTGGTGGGTGTCATCGCGCTCGTGCCGATGATCGTCGCCGGCCTGTACGGCGGCATGCTCGCGGACGCCTTCGACCGACGCCTCGTTGCGCTCGTGTCGTCGATCATCGCGTGGGTCGCCGTCGCACTGATCGCCACGCACGCCTGGCTCGACCTGCACAGCGTCGCACTGCTCTACGTGCTCGCGACGGTGAACGCCGTGGCCGCCACCGTCAGCAACGCCTCCCGCTCGGCCATCGTCCCGCGGCTCGTCGGCACCGACCTGCTGCCCGCGGCGAGCGCCCTGGGCGGGATCGCGTCCGGGTTCCAGGTCACCGTGGGTCCGGCGATCGCCGGCGTGCTCATCGCGACCGTCGGGTTCGCGCCGACGTACACGATCGACGTCGTGCTGTTCACGTTCGCGTTCCTCGGGGTGTTCACGCTGCCCCGGATGGCCGCCGACCACGACGCACTGCGGCCGGGGCTCGGATCGCTCATCGAGGGCGCGAAGTTCCTGCGGCGGTCGCGCAACATCACGATGACCTTCGTGCTCGACATCATCGCGATGACCTTCGGGCAGCCGCGCGTGCTGTTCCCCGCGATCGGCGCGCTCGTCATCGGCGGCGGGTCGATCACGGTCGGCACCCTGACCGCCGCGTACGCGATCGGAGCGCTGCTGTCGAGCGTGTTCTCCGGGCCGCTCGGGCACGTCCGACGCCAGGGTGAGGCCGTCGGCTGGGCCATCACGGCGTACGGCGGGGCGATCGCGGCGTTCGGTGTGGTCATCGCGCTGGCGCACGTGCTCGGCGGCCGCTCTGGTGAGGCGTTCGGCGTCGAGATCCTGCCGGCGCTCGGGCTCGCGGCGCTGTTCCTGGCCATGGCCGGCGGTGCGGACAACGTCAGCTCGGTGTTCCGGAACACGATCCTGCAGGCGGCGTCGCCGGACGGCATGCGCGGTCGGCTGCAGGGCATCTTCATCGTCGTCGTCACGGGCGGCCCGCGGCTCGGTGACCTGTACGCCGGCCTGGTCGTCGCGGCCGGCATCGCGTACCCGCCGGTCATCGGCGGCGTGCTGATCATCGGCCTCGTCGCGCTGCTCCTCCGGATGGTCCCGTCGTTCCGCCGCTACGACGCCCTGCACCCCCACGCCAACTGACCGCGGGCCGCGGTCGAGTGCGGGTCCGCAAGACACCGGTGTTCGCACGTCGAACACCCGCGTCCCGCGGTGCGGAGCGTGAACACCGGTGTCTTGCAGGAGCTCGCGACGCGACCAACAGGCGGACGGGAGGCGCGGGGCGGGCCCGCCACGGGCCTCCCGGCCGTCACGTGTCGGGTACCGTACGACACATGCCGGACAGCGCATCGCGCGACCTCCAGCGGACGGGAGTCCGCGCCGTCGTCCGGCGCACCTACCACTCGGTCATCCGGCACCGCGTCGTCGACGCGGCCGCGTCGCTGACGTTCTTCGCGCTGCTGACGGTGTTCCCGACCGCGCTGGCGGTCGTGTCGGCGCTGTCCATCGTCGACCGCAAGGGCGACAGCCTGACCGACATCGTGGAGGTCCTCGGGTTCATCGTCCGGCCGGAGACCGCCGAGCACCTCGAGGGGCCGCTCCGGCAGCTGCTGACCCTGGACAACCCGTGGCTCGGGTTCACGATCGGCGTCGTGCTGACGCTCTGGTCACTGTCCGGCTACGCGACGGCGTTCGGACGGGCGATGAACACCGCCTACGAGGTCGAGGAGGGCCGGCGGATCTGGAAGTTCCGCAGCATGATGCTCCTCGTCACGCTGCTCGTCATGGTCGGCGGTGCCGTCGCCATCGTCATCCTGCTCGGCACGCCGACGATCTCCGAGGCGGTGATCCGCCAGCTCGGCTGGGCGCCCTGGATCGACGACGTGTGGAACGTGGTGAAGTGGCCCGTGCTGGCCGCCGACCTCGTCGTGATGGTGGCGGTGCTCTACTACGCGACGCCGAACGTGAAGACCCCGCAGCTGCGGTGGGTGTCGGCCGGTGCCGCGTTCGCGATCGTGACCTGGGCCATCGCCACGGTGGGGTTCGCCCTCTACGTGGAGACCGTCGGCGGCGGGAACCGCGCGTACGGGTGGCTCGGTGGCGCGATCCTGCTGCTCGTGTACCTGTACATCTCGAACTTCGTGCTCGTGGTCGGCGGGGAGCTCGACTCCGAGGTGATCCGGATGCGGCAGCTGCTCGCCGGCATCGAGGCGGACGAGTCGATCCGGCTGCCGCTGCGCGACGTCACGCGGAACTTCACGCTCGCGCGCTGGCGGGACCAGGACATCGCGGCCGCGCAGCACGTGCGGGCCGAGGCCGCGCGGGTGGCCGAGGAAGAGGACGCCGAGCTGACCCCGAACGAGGAGCACCTGCGGGCGATGGCGCAGCAGGTGCGGGTGGGCGAGCGGCCGCTGCCCTGACGGGCGTGCGCCGACGCCCCGCGTCAGCGCTTGCGCGCCTCGGCGTCCAGCATCTCCTCGGTGATGATCGGGATCGCACCCGTCGCCAGCTCGATGCCCGACAGCCGTGCCGGGCTGAGCACGCGCATGACCTGGTCCTCCTCCATCAGGCCCGCGGCCACGACGAGCGTCGAGATCGGCGTCGAGGTGGTCAGCGCCGTGTGCGCGATCGACGCAGCCGCCGCGTACCCGATGTACGGCGTCAGCGCGGTGACGACGCCGACGTTCGTGTCCACCTGGGCCGCGAGCTTCGCCTCGTTCGCCTCGATGCCGACGACGCAGTGCTCACGCAGGGTCGCGCAGCCGCGGGACATCCACTGCAGCGACTGCAGGATCGAGTGGGCGATGATCGGCTCGAAGGCGTTGAGCTGCAGCTGTCCGCTCTCCGCCGCCATCGTCACGGTGGTGTCCGCCCCCGCGACCGCGTAGGCGATCTGGTTCACGACCTCGGGGATCACCGGGTTGACCTTGCCCGGCATGATCGACGAGCCGGCCTGGCGAGCCGGCAGGGTGATCTCGCCGAGGCCCGCCTGCGGACCGGACGACAGCAGCCGCAGGTCGTTGCAGATCTTCGAGAGCTTCGCGGCGCTCCGCTTCACGGTGCCGGACAGGGTCATGAACGCACCGGCGTCGCTCGTCGCCTCGATGAGGTCGGGGGCGGTGACAACGTCGATGCCGCTCGCCTCCTGCAGCTGCCGGCGGACCTCGTCGCGGTAGAGCGGGTCCGCGGTGATCCCGGTGCCGATCGCCGTCGCGCCGAGGTTCATCTCGGCGAGCAGCGGCATCACCTTGCCGAGCAGGTCCGCGTCCTCCTGGATCGTGTGCGAGAAGCCGGTGAACTCCTGCCCGAGGGTCATCGGCACGGCGTCCTGCAGCTGCGTCCGGCCCACCTTCAGCACGTCGGCGAAGGCGCGGCCCCGCTCGGCGAACGCCGCCGACAGTTCTTCGAGCTGCACGATCAGACGTCGGACCCCGAAGATCATCGCGATCTTGATGCTCGTCGGGTACGTGTCGTTCGTGGACTGGCTGCGGTTCACGTGGTCGATCGGGTGCAGGTACGCGTAGTCGCCCCGCTCTCGCCCGAGGAGTTCGAGAGCCCGGTTCGCGAGCACCTCGTTCGTGTTCATGTTCGTGCTCGTCCCCGCGCCGCCCTGCACGACGTCGACGACGAACTGCTCGCGGAGTGCTCCGTCGCGGACTTCCTGCGCTGCACGGTCGATCGCGTCGGCGCGCTCCTCGTCGAGGACACCGATCGCCCGGTTCGCCCGCGCGGCCGCCTGCTTCACGGTGACGAGCGCCTCGATGAGGTCCGGGTACACGGCGATCGGCACGGAGGTGATCGGGAAGTTCTCCAGTGCCCGCAACGTGTTGATGCCCCAGTACGCGTCGTTCGGGACCTCCCGTGATCCCAGCGAGTCGCTCTCGGTCCGCGTCGTCGTCGTCACAGGTGCCTCCTCGTTGCCGGTCACACGTCGAGGCTAGTCCCGTCCGTCCGGCCGGTCCGGGAACGCGCCGGGGCTGGGCGGAGCGGGCGGCGTGCCCGCCTCGGGCCTCCCGTCGCTTCGTGAGCAGAAGATGTCGGGTCGCGCTGCGGGACGCGACATCTTCTGCTCACCAAGCGCGCCGCCCGCGCGAGCGGGCGGAATGGAGTGGTCGCTTCAGCCACGCACGGCGGCATTTCGCCCGCTCGCCCGCGACGGCCGGGAGGCCCGGTGCCAGGCCGCCACGGGCCTTCCGTCCGACCGCCCGCGCACTTCGTGAGCAGAAGAGGTCGAGTCACGGACGGGGACCCGACATCTTCTGCTCACGAAGTGCGCCGCCCGCGCGAGCGGGCGCGGCGAACGCGCGACGAGTGAGCAGAAGACGCCGGGTCGCGAGGGGCGACCCGGCGTCTTCTGCACGCTCGGTGAGCGTGCCCGTCAGTGGAACTGCGGGACGATGAGGTAGATGCCGTAGAGCACGACGGCGCCGCACACGACGAAGCACGCGATGGCCGCGGCGCGGAGTGCGCGTGCGGCCGCCGAGGCTCCAGCCGGGTTCGGGAAGCCGGCGGTGGCCGGGCCGATCGTGCCGTCGTCCTTCACGGTGAACTTGCCTTCGCGGGTGTCGGCGGCGCTCCAGAGACGGAGGCCGACCGAGTACACGGCGACGACGAAGCACGACGAGACCACGGCGACGAGCGCCACGGTGAGGAATGCGAACCAGTCGATGCCCATCAGCGACGGCCTCCCTTGCGGGCCGCCATGCGACGGAGCGTGCGCTCGCGGCTCAGTTCGGCGCGACGCTGGGCGACCGCGTCGGCACGCTTCTTGCGCTGCATGTCACGCAGCTCCTTGCGGGTCAGGACCGCGTTCGCGGCGACGTCGACCTCGATCGCGGAGGCCTGCTCGTGCGGCTTGCGGAGCGACCACAGGTACAGGCCGAGGATGACGACGGCACCGATCACGGCGTCGAGCACGAGCCCGATGACGCCGAGGCGGGCGATGCCCGAGGCGACCGCACCGACCGCGGCAGCCGCGGGCAGGGTGATGAACCAGGCGATGACGATCTTGCCGGCGGTCGACCACTGGATCTTCGAGCCGCGGCGGCCGAGCCCGGCGCCGATGATGGAGCCCGAGGACACCTGCGTGGTCGACAGCGCGAAGCCGAGGTGGCTGGAGGCGAGGATCGTCGCGGCGGTCGAGGCCTCGGCGGCGAAGCCCTGCGTCGCACGGATCTCGGTGATGCCCGAGCCGAGGGTGCGGATGATGCGCCAACCGCCCGTGTAGGTACCGAGGGCGATCGCGAGGGCACAGGCGACGACGACCCAGAACTGCACGCCCTGGTTCGACGACTGCGCGCCCGAGGCGATGAGGGTCAGCGTGATGACACCCATCGTCTTCTGCGCGTCGTTGGTGCCGTGCGCCAGGGACACCATCGAGCTGGTGAAGACCTGCCCGATGCGGAACCCGCCGCGCTCGTTCGGGAACACCGGACGCTTCGTGATCCGGTACGCGATGCGCGTCGACAGGAACGACACGAGCGCGGCGATCACGGGCGAGGCGAACGCCGGGATGATCACCACCGTCAGCAGCGCGACGTAGTTGACCGACTGGAACCCGGCACCGACGATCGCGGCACCGATGAGCCCGCCGAACAGCGCGTGCGACGACGACGACGGCAGCCCGCGGAGCCACGTGATCATGTTCCAGACGACTGCCCCGATCAGGCCCGCGAAGATCATCTCGGGGCTGATGGCGACGCCACCGGGCCCCTCGTTGATCAACCCGTGCGAGATCGACGTCGCCACGGCGGTGCTGAGGAACGCACCGACCAGGTTGAGCACCGCAGCGACGGTGACCGCCACCTTGGGCTTCATGGCGCCGGTCGCGATCGGGGTCGCCATCGCGTTGGCGGTGTCGTGAAAACCGTTTGTGAAGTCGAAGAAGAGGGCCAACGCGATGACCAGGACGACTATGAGTGTGATGTCCACCGCGGGCAAGTGTCCCAGGCGTCGGCCCTTCGAGCAAACCTGATCGGCAACCTGTTGTTCACCGCAGCTTCACACTCGTTCAGCTTCGGAACCATGCCGATGGGAGAATGCGTCCATGGACACCGCTGAGCTCCTCATCCTGCTGATCGGATCGCTCGCGGTGACGGGGTTCGCCCGGGCCAAGGGACTCCCCGCTCCGCTGCTCGTCACGGCGGTCGCCCTGGCCGCCTCGTTCCTGCCCGGGCTGCCGCCCATGGAGATCGACTCCGAGGTCATCCTCACGGTGATCCTGCCGCCGCTGCTCTACTCGGCGGCCCTCGACGTGTCGTGGCAGAGCTTCCGCGGCTCGATCAAGCAGATCCGACGGCTCGGCATCTTCCTGGTGATCGTCACCGCCCTGGTCGTCGGCGGGGTGGCGTACCTGCTCATCCCCGACATGACGCTGCCCGCGGCGATCCTGCTCGGCGCGATCGTCGCCCCGCCGGACGCGGTGTCCGCCGCCGCGATCGGCCGGAAGCTCGGACTCCCCCGCCGTGTCATGACCGTGCTGTCCGGCGAGAGCCTGATCAACGACGCGGCCTCGCTGACCCTGGTGCGGGTGTTCACGCTCATCATCGCGGGCACGTCGCTGACGATCTGGCAGGACCTCGGCATCTTCGGCCTGGCGATCGGCGTCGGTCTGGTCGTCGGCATCGTCCTCGGCGTCGTCGTGCACTGGATCCGGATGCGCATCAACGACCCCGTGGTCGAGACGATCATGAGCATCCTGCTGCCCTTCGTCGCCTACATCCTCGCCGAGGACCTGTCCGGCTCCGGGGTCATCGCGGTCGTCACGGCCGGCCTGTACATCGGCTACAACTCGCCGAAGGAGGGCTACGCCACCCGCCTGCAGGAGCGCCCGCTCTGGACGAGCATCGACGTCATCCTCGAGGGCTTCGTGTTCGCGCTCATCGGCCTGCAGCTCAACACCGTCGTGCAGGACCTGGTCGAGAGCGAGCGGAGCCTCGGGCAGACGCTCACCGCCGCGGCCGTCGTGCTCGCGGTGGTGATCCTGGTGCGGCCGCTGTTCGTGTTCGAGTCCTACGCGCGCAACCGGTTCAACGGGAAGTGGCTCCGGCCGCTGCGGATCAAGCTGTCCCGCGGGCACCCGTCGCTGCGCTGGATGCGCGGTTCCGCGGAGCCGAAGCTCAACTGGCGGGAGCTCACCGTCATCTCGTGGACGGGCATGCGCGGCGTGGTGACCCTGGCCGCAGCCGTGTCGGTCGTGGCGAGCCCGACGCAGATCCCGGCGCAGGACACCATCTTCATCATCGCCTTCTTCGTCACCGTCGGGACCCTGCTGCTGCAGGGACTCACCCTGCCGTTCGTCATCCGCGCGCTCAAGGTGCAGGACCCGGCCGAGGGCGAGGAGGACGTGCGCAGCGAGATGCGACTCAACCAGCGCACGACCGAGGCCGCGATCGAGCTGCTCGAGAAGCGGCGTCCGGCGTGGGCGAAGCAGTACGGCTCGGAAGCCGTCGACTCGGTGGTGAACCGGCTGAAGGCGCGACTCGAGCGTCAGGCCGAGACGTTCCGTCAGGACGCCGAGGAAGAAGAGGACGAGGGGCGGAACGTCGCACTGCGCCTCCGTGGCTCGCAGATCCAGGACATCCGCCGCGAGCTCCTCGACCGTCGCCGCGAGATCGTGCTCGAGGAGCGGGAGAAGGGGAACCTCGACGAGGAGGTCATGCGCCGCGTGCTCGTGACCCTCGACGCGGAAGAACTCGCGATGGACTCGGCGCAGGCGTCGCGCAGTCGCTCCTGAGCACCCCGGGCGTATCCTGGCGCTCCGATCGAGAGCAGGAGCAGAGCGCCGAGTGAGCACGCCGCGGAACGACGTCCCCAGGAACGACGACGGACCGGAGCGCCCCGGCGGTTCTCGTCCCACGCCACCGAAGCCGCGCGGGACCCGTCCCTCCGCACGTGGGACCAAGCCGCGCCGTGGCGGCAAGGTCGCCGGGCACACGCGTTCGGGACCCCGGCGACAGGCTCGGGTGCCCGCGCCCCAGCAGCACGGCGCCTACCGCCGGTGGTACTCGACCCTGCACCCGTCGCTGCAGCTGATCGGCCTGCAGCTCTGGATGCCGCTGTTCTTCATCGTCGGGTTCTGCCTGTGCTACGTCTTCGCGTTCCACGCCCCGCACCCGCACGACGTCCCGATCGCCCTGATCGGCAGCGACCCGGCGTTCGTGCAGGCGGTGCAGCAGGCGTTGCCGGGCGAGTTCGTGTTCCACACGTACGACTCGCTCGCGCAGGCGAAGCGCGACGTTGTGGGCGGCTCCATGGCGGTCGCGTACGACCCCGCTGCGAACGAGTTCTTCAAGGCGAGCGCGCACCAGTTCCAGGTCGCGAGCCTCGTCCCGGCCACCCTCACCGCGGTGCTGACCGGCCTGGGCGTGGCAACCCCGAAGGTCACCGAGCTCGCACCCCTGCCCGCCTGGGACGAGTACGGCACCGTCGCGATGTACGTCATGCTCGCGTGGTGCATCGGCGGCTACATGGTCGCGATGTTCATCGGCATCATGGGCGGCCCGCTCCGGCACCGCACCCGGATGACGGTCATCGTGGTCGGCGGCCTGGTCATCTCGCTCATCACGAACACCCTCGCCGGGCCCGTGCTCGGCGCCATCCACGGGCACTGGATCCAGCTCGTGCTCATCGCCTGGGGCTGGATCGTGGCGATCGGCCTGGCGGTGAACGGCCTGAGCTACTTCGTCGGCCGGTTCATCGCCGCACCCGCGATGATCTGCTTCGTCTTCCTGTCCATGCCGTCGTCCGGCGGCGCCTACCCGAAGTGGTTCATGCCCGAGCCCTTCGCCTGGCTGAACAACGTCGTCGTCGGCTCGAGCATGGTCGACATGATCAAGCACCAGGTCTACGGCGTCGGCCCCGGCCCGGCTCGCGGCCTGATCACGATGGCCTGCTACGCCACGGCCGGCCTGGTGCTGATGTACTTCGGCAAGAAGTGGTGGGAGCGCCGACGGATCCGGGCGATCGTCACCGGCCGGACCACGATGTTCCAGGACGCCAACACCGCCAACCGCGAGTTCCTCGGCGGGCAGCGCGACGCCGAGCTCGAGCGCCACGGCCTGACCTCCACCGAGACCGGCACCCTGAGCGTGCTGCGGGACGACGACTGGGAGGACGACCGCACCGGTGGTGACGTCTTCACCGGCGGTCGCGACGGCCTCGAGCCGGATGCGACGCCGACCGGTCGCATCGCCGTGCAGCGCCCCGCGAACCGGAAGGAACCGCGACCGGCGGCGGCTCCGCACGGCAAGCACGCCGACCGTTGACGCGTATCCTGATCGGATGAACCCGCGCATCACCTGGCACCGCGTCCTCATCACCGTCGTCGTCGTGTTCCTCGTGCTGACGGTCGGCTTCTACGCCGCGAGCGTCCTGCTCGCGCCCGCCGACGGCCGCGGCACCGCCGGGCTGTTCGTCGGGTGGGCGATGTTCTCGATGATCGGCGCGATCGTCGTCGGCATCATCGACTTCTTCGTGCGGCCCCTGGGTGGCCGGAGCGGCGACGCCGACGTCATGGCCGCCGCCGAGGAAGCGCGCACCGGCAGCACCCGCACCCAGCAGCCGCGCTAGCAGCAAGCAGCAAGCAGCTAGTCACCCACGCCCACACCGACGCCCGTCCCGGTGAACCCGGCGACCGTCGCGTCGTCCTCGGCGAACGTGAACCGCGCCCGGACGTTGCCGCCCGCGAGCACCCCCGGCAACCAGTAGCGGGCGTCGTCCCACATCGCGTCGTAGGGCACGGTGTCGACCGGGATCCACCGCGGCTCCAGTTCGTCGGAGCCCGACGGGTCTCCCTGCCAGCGGCGGCAGACGAAGACGTCCGAGACCTGGGACCAGGACGGTCGGTACGGGAACCGGTAGTCCAACGTGCCACGGGCCTCCAGGTCGACCGCGTCGAGCCGCAGGCCGACCTCTTCACGCACCTCGCGCACGGCGGTCTCGACCGCCGACTCGCCGGGCTCGCGCTTGCCGCCGGGGCCGACCAGACGGCCCGTGCCGAGGCCACGGCGCTTCTCCCCCAGCAGCACCTCGGGGCCTGCCTCGCCGTCGCGCAGCAGGTACACGACCACCACCCGGGGATGCTGGGACTTGCTCTCGTCGCGAAGGGTCACGCGTCCAGTGTGACCGATGGAGTGTCGTACGCTTTTCCCATGGCAGGCGTGCTGCGGGGGCACCATGGCTGAGCCCCGCAGGACCGGGCGCAGCCTCGAAGTGCTGCGCGCCGAGGCCGCCGAGGAGATCTCGATGCTCGTCGAGCACCGGAGCCGTCAGGGCGAGGACCCATGGGAGTTCATGCCGACGCTCCCCACCGTCGACGAGCAGGTCGTGCTGATCCTGCGCGCGGACGCCGTCGACCTGGACGAGGCGATCGGCAAGCGGCACGCGCAGTGGTCGAGCCACCCGGCGTCCGGGCAGGGCACCCGGCTGGGCGAGGAGTACCACCGGCTGCGCCGGATCGCGCTGCAGCACCCCGAGCTGACGCCCGCCGTGTGGAAGCTGCTGGGCGCGCTGCCCGAAGCCGGCTGAGCTGCGGTTGGATGGACGCATGACCGAAACCGTGCTCGCCGTCCTCAACCAGCCCTCCCGCGACGCCGCGCCGCACGACCCCGCGGCCGACGCCTTCACCTGGGCGAAGCCGCTCGAGGAGCACGTGCAGGTGCAGGACCTCGGCGTCACGCGCGGCGACGGCGTGTTCGAGACGATCACGGTGATCGACGGTCGGCCCCAGGCCCTCGAGGCGCATCTCGCCCGCTTCGGCCGCTCCGCCGCGATGCTCGACCTGCCCGCTCCCGACCCGGAGGCCTGGCGCCAGGCCATCGAGGCCGTCTGCGCCCGCCTCGACCCGGTGCGCGAGGCCTTCGCCAAGACCGTCCTGACCCGCGGCGTCGAGGGCACCGACCGCCCGACCGGGTGGGTCTACGCCGCGCCGTCGGGCGACTCCACGGCCGCCCGCACCGAGGGCATCTCCGTCGTCGTCCTGGACCGCGGGTACCGGCACGACGTCGAGCGCACCTCGCCGTGGCTGCTGCAGGGCGCGAAGACGCTGTCGTACGGCGTCAACATGGCCGCCCTGCGCGAGGCCGTCCGCCGCGGCGCCGACGACGCCCTGTTCGTCTCGAGCGACGGCTACGTGCTCGAGGGCACGCGCGCCAACCTCATCATGAAGGTCGGCGACCGGCTCGTCACGCCCCGCACCGACATCGGGATCCTGGCCGGCACGACGCAGGCCGACGTGTTCCGCTTCGCTGAGCAGGAGGGCATCGAGACCGCCTACGAACTCGTCACGCTCGCCGACCTGGCGGCGGCGGACGCGCTCTGGCTCGTGTCGAGCGTGCGGCAGGCTGCGCCGATCCGTTCGGTGAACGGCGACGTGCGTCCGATCGACGCCGAGCTCACGACGCGCATCAACGACTTCCTGCTGGCGCGCGAGGTCTGAGCACGCGGCGCCCCCGGCGCATGTGCCGCGCGTATTTCGCGCTGAGCGACACGTCACGGGGCGGCGCGCGCGTGAGGTGTCGCGCACCGCGAAATGACGTGGGTCCACGACGGACTGGAGGCGCGGTGCCAGCTGGCACCGCGCCTCCAGTCCGTGTCGTGCTCGCTACCAGCGCGGCGTGGTGACGCCGGCTCCGTCGGCCCACGCGAAGACGGGCTTGCCGTCGATCCAGACGCGCGTCGCGCGGCTGGTCGCGTCGAGCGGGTCGCCGTCCCAGAGCACGAGGTCGGCGTCGTAGCCCTCGGCCAGGCGACCGACGCGGTCCCCGAACCCGAGGAACTCGGCCGGGTTGACGGTGAGGGCCTCGAGTGCGGTCTGGGCGGGCAGGCCCTCCTTCACGGCGGCGGTCGCCTGGTCGACGAGCATGTTGATCGGCACGACCGGCGCGTCCGTCGTGATCGCGACCCGGACCCCGGCTGCCGCGATCGTGGCGAGGTTCGGGATGCCGCGGTCGCGGAGCTCGACCTTCGACCGGCTGGTGAAGAGCGGGCCGTAGATGACCGGGATGTCCTTGGCGGCCAGCACGTCGGCGATCTTGTGCGCCTCGGTGCCGTGGTTCACGACGAGGCGGTAGCCGAACTCCTCGGACAGGCGGATCGCGGTGGCGATGTCGTCGTGGCGGTGGGTGTGCTGGTCCCAGACGAGCTCGCCGTCGAGCACCCGGACGAGCGTCTCCTTCGTCAGGTCGCGGGCGAACGGCTCGTCCTTCGCGGCGGCGGCGTCACGGGCGGCCTTGTAGTTCTGCGCCTCCACGAAGGCGTCGCGGATGATCTTCGCGACGCCGAGCCGGGTCGAGGGCGTCTGACCCTTGCCGCCGTAGACGCGCTTCGGGTTCTCGCCGAGGGCGCTCTTCACACTCACCGAGTCGGAGATGAGCTGCTCGTCGATCGTCCGGCCGCCCCAGGTCTTGATGGCGACGCTCTGCCCGCCGATCGGGTTGCCGGAGCCGGGCTTGACGACGATGCTCGTGATCCCGCCGGCGAGCGCGTCCCGGAAGCCCTCGTCGTCGATGTCGATCGCGTCGATCGCCCGGACGCCGGCCATGTTCGGGGCGGTCATCTCGTTCGTGTCGTTGCCGGCCTCGCCGTTGGCCTCCTCGTGGATGCCGACGTGGCCGTGCGCCTCGACGAAGCCGGGCACCAGCCACGAACCGGTGGCGTCGACCACGGGCATCCCCTCGGGCGGGGAGACGTCCGGACCGATCGCGGTGATCCGGCCGTCCTCGACGACGACCGCGCCGCCGTCGAAGGCTGGAGCGGAGACGGGGACGACGTGGGCACCGGTGATCGCGAAGGAGTTGCTCATGGCACCAACGGTACGCGGGGGCGCGGTGCGCGGGCGGGCGCCGTCGCAGGGGCGCGCGCGGCGGGGCCGGGGGGGGTCGGGCGGCGGCGCGGGGCGGGCCCGCGGCGGCAGGCGGCGAGCGGGCGAAATACCGATTCCTGGCGTCGAGCGTCCGGGTGGCTCTACCGTCGCGGGATGGCACACCGGAGCGACACCTGGCCCACGCACGAACGCAGCGAGCGACCGTGGCGGAGCACCGTCCGCGGGTGCCGTGACGACCGGCTGGTGACCACCGTGCAGGTGTCGCTGCCCCCGTCCATCGCGAGGGCTCGGTGGACGCCCGACGACGACACCGTCGCGCTGCTCGACCGGAGTGCCACGGCCCTGCGCGCCCTCGACGTCCACCACGGCTCCCGGCTCGCGCCGCTCGGGTCCGTGCTCGGCCGGACCGAAGCCGTGGCGTCGTCGCGGATCGAGGACGAGTCCGCGTCGATCGACGACCTGGCACGGGCCCTCGTCGGCATCCGGGCGAACGCCGGTGCCACCGCGGTCGTCCGTGCCGGCGGCGCCGTCGAGCACCTGGTGTCCGGAGCGGACTCGGGCACCGTCACCGAGGCCTCCCTGCTCGAGGCGCACCACCTGCTGATGCGCGACGACCCGGTGGACGGACGGTACGCCGGCCGGTACCGCGACGTGCAGAACTGGATCGGCGGCGGCGCCACGCCCCGCGACGCCGTGTACGTGCCACCACCGCCCGAGCTCGTGGCACCGCTGATGGCCGACCTGTTCGCGTTCGTGCACCGCGTGGACCTGCACCCGATCGCCCAGGCCGCGATCGCCCACGCGCAGTTCGAGTCGATCCACCCGTTCACCGACGGCAACGGTCGGATCGGGCGCGCGCTGATCGGTGCCGTGCTCCGGTTTCGCGGGGTGACGACCACGGTCACGGCACCGGTGGCCACCGCGCTCGCGGCGGATCGGCGGCGGTACTTCCGGCACCTCGAGCAGTACCGCGACGGCAAGGTCACCGGGTTCGTGGTCGACCTGGCCCTCGCGATCGGGACGGTCTGTGATGAGGCGACCCTGAGCGCCCTGCTGCTCGCCGAGCACGACGCCGATCGGTCCGTCGGCCCCTGTGCCTCGGGCCCGCACGCCGTCGTCGGCCGTGCGCTCGCCGACGACCCCGTCCTGACCGAAGCGCACCTGGACACCCTGCTCACCACCGACGAGGTCGAGCGCGTCACGCACGATCTGGTGCTGGCGGGAGTGCTCCGTCCGGTCACCGATCGTCTCCGAGACCGGGCGTGGGTCGCACCGGCCGTGGTCGACGAGCTCGAGGCGTTCGAGCAGCGGGTGCAGGCGGCGGTGGGCGGGCGCGAGCGCACGGCGGCCTGACCGGGGGTGCGGGCGAATAGGGTGGGACGGTGAGCAACGAGCACACCGCATCCACCCCGCCCAGCGCCGCCAAGCGGCCCGTGACACGGACCCACCACGGCATCGACTTCGTCGACGACTACGAGTGGCTGCGGGACAAGGAATCCCCCGACACCCTGGCGTACCTCGAAGCCGAGAACGCCCACACCGACGCCGCGACCGCGCACCTCGCGCCGCTGCGGGACCGCATCTTCGCCGAGGTGAAGAGCCGCGTGCAGGAGACCGACCTCTCCGTGCCGGTCCGCATGGGCGACTGGTGGTACTTCACCCGCACCGCCGAGGGCAGCCAGTACGGCGTGCACTGCCGCGTGCCCGTCGCCGGCCCCGACGACTGGACGCCGCCCGCCGTCGTCGAGGGCGAGTCGACACTCCCCGGCGAGCAGGTGGTCCTCGACGGCAACGCCCTGGCCGACGGCCACGAGTTCTTCTCCCTCGGCACCTACGACATCAGCGACGACGGCACCCGCCTGGTCTACGGCATCGACGTCGAGGGTGACGAGCGGTACACCCTGCACGTGCGCGACCTGGCCTCGGGGACCGACCTCGGCGACGCCATCCCGAACACGGGCGCCGGCGCCACGTTCGACCCGGCCGGGCGCTACGTCTTCTACCCCACGGTCGACGAGTCGTGGCGTCCGGACAAGATCTGGCGCCACACGGTCGGCACCGCGGCGTCCGAGGACGTCCTGGTGTTCGAGGAGCCCGACGACCGCTACTGGGTCGGTGTCGGTGTCACCCGTTCGTCGCAGTACATCGTCATCGAGCTCGGCTCGAAGATCACGTCCGAGGCGCACGTCCTCGACGCCGCGGACCCGACCGGTGAGTTCCAGGTCGTCTGGCCCCGGCGCGAGGGTGTCGAGTACGAGATCGAGCACGCCATCGTCGGCGGCAGCGACCGGTTCCTGGTGCTGCACAACGACGGCGCCGAGAACTTCGAGCTCGTCGACGTCCCCGCCGACGACCCGACGTCCGAGCGTGACCGCCGCGTCGTCGTGGCGCACCACACCGAACGCCGCATCGAGTCGGTCGACGCCTTCGCCGGACACCTCGCCCTGGAGTACCGCTCCGAGGCACTGCCCCGCGTCGCGATCATCCCGATCGAGGGCGACGGCTACGGCGACGCGCACGAGGTCCCCTTCGACGAAGCACTGTTCTCGGCGGGGCTCGGCGGCAACCCGGAGTGGGAGCAGCCGACGCTCCGCATCGGGTACACGTCGTTCGTGACCCCCTCCGAGGTCAGCGACCTCGACCTGGCCACCGGCGAGGTCACCGTCTTGAAGCGCCAGCCCGTGCTCGGCGGCTACGACCCGGCCGACTACGTGCAGGAACGCGACTGGGCGACCGCGTCGGACGGCACCCGTGTGCCGATCTCGCTCGTCTGGCGTCGTGACGCCGTCGAGGACGGTACCCCGGCACCGCTGCACCTCTACGGCTACGGCTCGTACGAGCACTCGATCGACCCCGGCTTCAGCGTCATGCGCCTGTCGATGCTCGACCGCGGTGTCGTCTTCGCCGTCGCGCACGTCCGTGGTGGTGGTGAGCTCGGCCGGCACTGGTACGAGAACGGCAAGACCCTGACGAAGAAGAACACCTTCACCGACTTCGTCGCGGTCGCCGAGCACCTGATCGAGTCCGGCCGCACGAGCGCCGACCGCCTCGTGGCCGAGGGTGGCAGCGCGGGCGGGCTCCTGATGGGTGCGGTCGCCAACCTCGCACCCGAGCGGTTCGCCGGCATCCTGGCCGCCGTGCCGTTCGTCGACGCCCTGACGAGCATCCTCGACCCGGACCTGCCCCTCACCGTCATCGAGTGGGACGAGTGGGGCGACCCGCTGCACGACGCCGACGTCTACCGCTACATGAGCGAGTACACCCCGTACGAGAACGTCCGCGACGACGTGCAGTACCCGCAGATCCTCGCCGTGACCTCGATCAACGACACCCGCGTGCTGTACGTCGAGCCCGCGAAGTGGACCGCGAAGCTCCGCGAGGTCGGCGCGCCGGTGCTGCTGAAGACCGAGATGTCCGCCGGCCACGGTGGTGTCAGCGGTCGCTACGCGTCGTGGAAGGAGCGGGCGTTCGAACTCGCCTGGCTGCTCGACGTGCTCGGGCTCGCCGACGAGACGCCCGCCGCGGCCACCGCCAACCCGATCGCCGCGGGCTGAGCAACGCCACGCGCTTCGTGAGCAGAAGAGGTCGGGTCCGAACGCGGGACCCGACCTCTTCTGCTCACCAAGCGCTCACACGCGGTTGAGCGCGTGCACCGCCTCGTCGTAGGACTCCTCGGCCAGGCGCACCCGGTCCCCCGCGAGCACCCCGTACCCGAAGGTGCCCTCACCTCCACGCTCGGCGATCGCCGCGTTCGCCCGAAGGATGTCGAGGGCGTGCAGGGACCGCACCCGTTCGGTCAGCACGTCGGCGGCGGTGCCGATCCGCTTCCACAGCGCGTGCGGGAACGCGTCGTCGCCGAGGACGTCCATCGCCATCCGGGCGCGCATCGTCTCCTGCCACGCGGCCTCGGTGGTGGTCCGGTCGGCGGCCTCGCGCTCGGCAGCGGTGTCCGAGGTGTCGTCGGCGACGGCGGCCCGGACGAGTTCGCGCACGCGCGGCTTCACGTCGGCGCCGACGTCCTGTGCGACCTGCTTCGGTGCGCGGAGCGACCACGCCGTCGGAGCCGGTCGCTCGGCCGCGTCGTCGAGGGCGTCGAGCAGCTCGAGGAACGGCTCGCCGTGCAGGAACGCGACGACGTCCCGCACCGCCTGGTCGCGACGTTCCCGGGTCGAGGCGAGGATGCGCTCGCGGGTCATCGCGTCGACCAGGTCGTCCTGCGCCGGCGACGACGCCCGCGGCAGCCGGTCGATCAGGTACTCGGCCAGCGCCGCACGCGCGGTGACGCCCGCCAGGCCGTCCGCCGCCTCGGCGGCGCGGTCGACGGCCTCGCCGTCGGGGAACGCCGGGCGGTAGGCGCCCAGGATCGCGGCGATCTCGAGGGTGGTGTCGGCCGCCTGCCGGAGGTCGGCCGTGTCGCCGGAGCGGAGCCGGGCCTCCTGGCCGAGCAGCGCGACGCGCAGCTTGCGCACCCGCTTCGCCAGGATGCGTGCGGTCGTGCCCTTGGCCGGCTTCTCCTCGGTCTGGAGGCGCGGTGCCGGTGCTCCTGCCAGCCCGCGTGCCAGCTTGGACGCGACGGCGGCCGGGCCGGCGCCGACGGCCGCGAAGCGTCCGTCAAGGGCCGCGAACAGCTCGTGGGCGATCTGCGGGTCGACGCCGTCGACGGTCTCGACCTCGACCTCGCGCCAGGTGCGCGGGGTCTCCGGAGCATCGTCGTCGAGACGCTGGGCGGTGACCTGGTCGTCGGCGAGCTCAGCGATCTGGTCGCCGTCCTCGTCGAGCAGTCGGGTGACGGTGCGGGTGGTCGTGATCCGGACGACGGGACGCAGCCCGCGGCCACGACGCTCCGTGAAGAGCGCGGCGAGGACCTCGTCGGGCACCGTGTCGGCGTCGTCGGTCAGGGGGAACTGCTGCTCGTGGCGGACCGTGTCCGACTCCGAGCGCTTGATGTGCCAGCCGGCGTCGGGGCCGCCCGTGCGACGGCGGACGGTCACCCGCGCGGCCACCAGGTCGTACCGCTCGGTGTCCCAGTAGGTCGCGTCCAGTTCGAACGGCTCCTGGTGCTCGGTGCGGAGGATGCCGCCCGCGCCGACGAGGTCGGGGAGGGCACCGCCCTCGGGCAGGTCGTAGGTGCGCTCGATCTCGAGGTGCGTGTGGCTCACACGCTCTTGTCTACCAGGCACTGCGGGGTTTCCCCGCACCCGGGGTTAGCCTGCAGGGATGAGCGACACGATCACCCGCGAGCAGTTCACGCCCGAAGCCGGCGGCGTCACGATGTTCACCACCACGTGGTGCGGCTACTGCGCCCGCCTGAAGAACCAGATGTCGAAGGCCGGGGTGCCCTTCACCGAGGTCGACATCGAGCAGACCCCGGGCACCGCCGAGCTCGTCGCCGAGGTCAACGGCGGCAACCAGACCGTGCCGACGCTCGTGTTCCCCGACGGCTCGACGGCGACGAACCCGTCCCTGGCCGAGGTGCAGTCCCGCATCTGAGCGGGTCCTCCTCGCAAGACACCGGTGTTCGCACTCCGAACACGCGCATGACGCGGTTCAGAGTGCGAACACCGGTGTTTTGCTGTCCGGGACAGCACCGGACGCGCCGGCGCTAGCCGCCGAGCGCCTCGGTCAGCAGCGCAGCCATCGCGTCGAGCTGGATGTCACCGGAGTCGACGACCTCTTCGTCCGAACCGTCGAGCGCGCGGGCGGCCAGGGACGCCTTCGAGTCGATGAGCTCGGCGATCTTGGTGTCGATCGTCTGCGCGGCGATGATGCGCCACGCGGTGACGGGCTCTTCCTGCCCGATGCGGTGCACACGGTCGATCGCCTGGGTCTGCTCGGCGCTCGTCCACGACAGCTCGGCGAGCACGACGTTCGACGACACCTGCAGGTTCAGACCGACACCGGCCGCGGTCAGCGAGCAGACGATGACGGCGACGTCGGGGTCGTTCACGAACGAGTCGATCTCGGCCGTGCGCTGCGTCGGGGTCTGGTCGCCGCGGATCGTGGCGGTGCGCAGGCCACGACGGGCGAACACCTCTTCCGCCTGGTCCATCACGTCGAGGTGCTTCGCGAAGAAGACGACCTTGCCGACGTTCGAGGCGAGCTGCGCCGCGTAGTCGGCCGCGAGCTGGGCCTTGGCACGGCCGATGCGGCGGACCATCGAGAACACGTTCTCGCCGGTCGACGAGGCGTCCTGGTCCTCGAGCTCCCAGCGCGCGACCTGGCGCACCAGCTTGTGGTCGATGCCGACGACCGGGTCCTGCCCGGTGCGGGCGTCGAGCGCCTGGTGGTAGCGGCGGACGAGCTTCGCGGTGAGCTCGCGCTCGGCGTCGCGGATGGAGCGGCCCTCGTCACCGTCGAGCTCGACGGGGATGTCGGCGATCCGGCGGGCCGGGATGTCCGCGGCGACGTCGACCTTGCGGCGTCGGACGATGCCCTGGTCGATGACGGCACGGCGGGCCTCGACGAAGAACCCGGGGTCGGCCGGCGTCAGGCCGATCTCCTCGAGCTCGTTCATGAGCTTCGCGCGCGGCTTCTTGTCGTCGATCCAGCCGAGGTACTCCCAGATGGTGCGGAAGTCCTCGACCGAGTTGATCAGCGGGGTACCGGTCAGCGCCATGAGCAGCGGTGCGGCGGTGCGCTGCCGGATGCGCTCGGCGATCTGCAGCACGAACCGGGCGCGCTGCGAGTCCCTGTTCTTGATGAAGTGCGCCTCGTCGACGACCATCCCCTTGAACCCGAAGTTGCCGAGCCACCCGGCGTGCCGGTCGAGGATCTCGTAGTTCACGATGACGATGTCGGCGAACCCGTCGAGGTCGTTGCCGTCCCCGTGGATCACCGTGGCGCGGTGGTTCGGCACCCAGCGCTCGGCTTCACGCGCCCAGTTCGTCTTGACGACGTTCGGCACGACTACGAGCAGCGGGAACGCGTTCGCGGCATCGGCGGCGAGCAGCGACTGTGCGGTCTTGCCGAGGCCGGGCTCGTCGGCGAGCAGGAACGTGCGGTGTCCCTGCGCAGCGGCGGCGACGAGTTCCGCCTGGTGCTTCATGAGCGTGGTGCCCGAGCGCGAGTGCAGCGTCGTGGGCTCCGGCAGCGGCATCGTCGCCGCTCCCCCGCCCGCGCCGTACTCGAACGACTTGAACAGCGGTCCGAACAGTTCCCAGTTCGCCAGGCGACGCGGGTGCGCGACGGGCTGGTCGGCGAGGGCGAAGTCCGGTGGCATGAAGGGGTTCGCCAGCTGGCGCTGCACGACCGCCTGCGGCACGACGGCCCGCACCGGGGTCTCGACCACCGCGGCGGGCTCGGACGCGATGACGAGGTCCTCCGGCTGCAGTTCCATGCCGCCGGCGATCATCATGTCGCGCTTGACCGCACGCGTCGCCTCGGACACCTGGACCTCTTCGGCGAGGAGCTGGATGACGCTGGTGTCCCGCGCCGCCGTCTTCGCCAGGATCGTGGCCACGCCGTCGAGCCGCTTGAGCTGCTCGGCGCGCTGCGCGTCGGTGAGCTCCGAGTCGGCCTTCACCCGCGCGCGCTCTTCGCGCATGAGCAGGGCGACCGCCTGGAACTTCGTCCGGTTCGATGCCTTGAGCGGTCCGCGCTGCGCCGCGGCCTCGACCTCGCGCACAGCGCGGGCGAGGACGGGGATGACGCCGTCGTTGTCCAGCGGCCTGGTGCGACGTGACGCGGTCCGCGTCCCGCCGGCAGCACGCCGGGTGCCTGATCGAGCCAACGCTCCTCCTGTTCCGCCCACACGTCGGGGCGATCCGCCCGTGGGGCGGGAAGTCCTGCACCGGTGCCTGGCGCGGCTCCGGTTCAGCTGCGGGCCACCGTGGCCCACCGCATCGCCGGTCCCCGCATCGGGACGTCCGGTGGACTCCCGCGAGCCGTTCCACACGAGCACCTGCCGGGAGCAGGTTCGGACGGTCCGCGCCGGGATCCGGCGTCGTCACACGCACGTGATGCCCCCTCGGGGCGGTCACGGCCCGGTCCCCGCGTCGATCAAGTGATCGACGGCTGCGTCCGGAATCGACGCGGCACGCGGGAACGCGGTGCGTGCGCGCTCAGTTTACTCCCGGACCACCGACGGAGGCGACCGGCGCGTTGCCCGCGCGCGTCGCGACGGCGGACGGGAGGCCCGTGGCGGGCCCGACCCGGGCCTCCAGTCCGTCCTTCGGTCGCGTCTCAGACCTGCGGTGCGGACCGCGGGCGGGTCGAACCACCGGTCGGGAGGCTCGGGGCCGCGTCCGCCAGGGCGGCCTGCGTCGCGGCGAGGAGCTGCTGGGCGGTCTGGATCCCGTTGGCGGAACCGGTGGTCGCCTGGCCGCCGGCGTGGGCGAGCAGCTGGGCGCCGATGGCCGGTCCGATGCGGTCGGCCTCGCGCGGGTTGCGCGCGACCCAGTCGCGGGCGATCGCGTCGGCGAGGCGCTCGGCGGCGGCGCCGCGCTCGGCGTCGCCTCGGGACCGGTGCCAGAGCCCGGTGACCACGAGGTGGGCGACGACGGCACCGACGTCGCGGACCGGGAAGCCCCAGCCCGCGGTGTCGATGTCGAGCAGGCCGGAGATGCGCCACGGCTCGTCCTCGTCGACGAAGACCTGCTCCAGGTGCAGGTCGCCGTGCACGACCTGCTTGGTCGAGCTCGACCAGCCGATGGAGCGGCGGCCGATGGCGTCGTACAGGCGGTCGATCTCCTCGGCGTCGCGCGGAAGAGCCGCGATGAGCGTGCGACGGTGCCAGTCGGCGTGGTCCATCGCGTCGGCGCGGGCCTGCTGGGTCATCGGGACGGTGGCGACCCGACCGCTCAGCGCGGCGAGCGACGCCACGAAACGGGGGTCGTCGGCGATGTCGAGGATGCGGCTGCCGGCGGGCACGCCGCGGATGCGCTCGAGCACGAGCAGGCCGTCGCCACGGCTGGACAGCACACGCGGCACCGGCAGACCGGCCGCGACGAACTGCTCGTGCGACTGCACGATCGGCGCGACCCGGTGCGGACGGACGATCTTCAGGAACAGGGTGCGCTCGGGGGCGTCCACACGGACGACCGCGCGCTTGCCGGGCCGGTACGCCGCCACGGTGAGCACCGGGTCGGTGACGGGCATGCCGAGCGTGGTCAGCAACTCGGCGACGGCGTCGCGGTAGGTGACCTGCGGCAGCACCGGCAGGCCGGGGTCGTTCGGGTACGCCCACACCGACACCGGGTCGCCCGTCGCCGGATCGGTGACGATCGCGCTGTTCTGGTCGTGGGTGCCGCCGGTGTCGACGTAGGTCAGGACCGTGGCGCGCTGGCCGTTGCGGTCCACCGTGTCGACCTCGTAGCCGTACAGGTAGCCGTTGCCCGAGGGCTCGACGGAGTGCGCCCGCGCGGCCACCACGGAGGTCCCGGAGCCGGCGAAGGCCTGCGGGATGACGCGCTCATGGTTGGGCCACACGACATCAGTCAACCGTGTCGCGCGGGTTTCGTCGCGTTCGTGCACGGCTCGGCGCGGGGCCGGTGGCTACCGTGGTCGGTGTGAACCCGGTCGCGCGTCTCCGCAGCTCCAGTCGCACGCCGTTCCTGCAGGTCGTGAAGACCGCCGTCGCGGTGGTCGCGGCCGTGCTCCTGTGCCGTCTGGTCATCCAGGGGCCGTTCCCCACCTTCGCGGCGATCGCCGCGCTGCTCGTGGTGCAGCCGAGCATCAACCAGTCGTTCGTGAAGGGGCTCGAGCGGAGCGCGGGCGTCGTGATCGGCGTCGTGCTCGCCACCGGGTTCCACCTGCTGCTCGGCGACGGCGTGTTCGTCGTGCTGCTCGTCATCGTGCTCGCGATCCTCATCGCGTGGGCGCTCCGGCTCACCCCGACCTCGGCCACCCAGGTCGGGATCAGCGGGATGCTCGTGCTCACCGCCGGGGTCGTGACGCCGAACTACTCCGCCGACCGGATCCTCGAGACCGTCATCGGTGCGATCGTCGCCCTGGTCGTGAACGCGCTCATCGTGCCGCCCGTGCTGCTCGAACCGGCGCACCTCGCCGTCGCCCGGCTCGCCCGTGACACCGCGGTGGCGTTCGAGCGGATCGCGATCGGCCTGACCGAGGGGTGGGACCGCGAGCGCTGGGACGAGGCGCTCGTCGCGGCCCGCGCACTGCGGCAGCAGCACGCCAAGGCCGAGGCTTCCCTGGGGTCGGCGCGCGAGTCCCTGACGATGAACCCGCGCAGTGGCCGGCACCGGACGATCCTCGACCGCGACGTGGTGACCACCGACCACCTGCGCGTCCTGGTGACCCGGGTCACCGGGATGACCCGGGCGATCCGCGACAACACCGCACCGGACCTGCGCGACGACCCGGTGGTGCACGGCATCGCGACCGAGGTGGCACGGATCGGTGCGGACGTCCGGGCGCTGAGCGCTCGGGTGGAATCGACACGGCTCGACCCGGTGGACGGGGTCGGCGGAGCGGACAGCGCTGCCTCCGGGCCGGACGTCGGGCCGTGGGCGGAGGCTTCCGAGCCGGCGCTCACCGCGCCGCTCGAGGTGGTCCGGCCGAACTCCCGGCACTGGGTGCTCATCGGTGCGCTGCTCGAGGACATCCGACGGGTGCGTGGCGAGCTGCTCGGCGAGGACGACTAGTCAGTCCCCGTCAGCGCGCTGCGCAGGCCGCTCGGTCTGCTTCAGCGCGCCGCGCAGGCCGCTTCCGACGCCGTCCGCACGACGTCCGACCAGATCACCGCGGTCGGCACGACGTCGGTCGCGGTCGCACCCGGGATGCCGGCGTCGGCGTACCGGCTGATCTCGGCGACGACGGCCTCGGTGCCGACCTCGCGTGCAGCACGGCTCGCCACGTCCGGCACGGCCGTCCGCAGTTCCGCGACCACGCGGTCGCGCGGAGCGTCCTCCAGCTGCGCGAGCGCGCCGATGCCCTTCCACGCGGCGTCCAGTTCGGCGCGCAGGCGCACGATGGCCGGGTGGTCGATCGAGTCGTTCATGATCCCCCAGTGCGGGCGGCGCATCGGGTCGCGCTGTCCGCTGCCGGAGCCTAGCAACGAAGCAAGCGGCGCTCACGTCCCTAGAACGTGGGACAGACCGTTCTGCTTTGTCCTGTGACGAGATTCAGCGAGTCGGACCCGCAGAACGGCCGTCCGCCCCGGTTCGATGCCACGATGGGTCCGAGGAGGTCCACTATGCGGCTGTTGGTGGTCGAGGACGACGACGAGATGCGTGCCCTGATGGAACGCGGACTCGCGGCCGAGGGGTACCGGGTCACGGCCGTCGAGAACGGTGTCGAGGCGCTCATCGCCCTCGGCGAGCAGGCGTTCGACCTTGCGGTCGTGGACGTGATGATGCCCGGCATGTCCGGCTTCGAGCTCGCCCGGCGGATCCGTGAGCGCGAGGACCCCGTGCGGATCCTGCTCGTGACCGCACGCGATGCCGTCGATGACCGCGTGTTCGGGCTCGACGCCGGCGCGGACGACTACCTCACCAAGCCCTTCGCCTTCGCCGAGCTCACCGCTCGGCTGCGAGCGCTCGGCCGTCGTGAGTCCGCCGGAGCACCCCGCACCATCGAGGTCGGGGACGTCTCCATCGACTCCGAGGCCCGCCGCATCTCGATCAAGGGCCAGCGCGTCGCCGTGAGCCCCACCGAGTTCGCCCTGCTCCGACTGCTCGCCCGGTCCGCCGGCAGTGTCGTCGACCGCCCGAAGATCCTCGAAGAGGTCTGGGACGGTTCGCAGCACGTCGACCCGAACGTGGTCGAGCAGTACATCTCGTACCTCCGCAAGAAGCTCACCGCGCACGAGGCCACCGTCGCCATCGCCACGGTCCGCGGTCGCGGGTACCGCCTGGATCTGCTCGGGGCGTGAGCGGGGCCGACGACGCCCCACGATCGGACCGCCGACGCGGCGGCCCGATCCGGCCGCTGCGTCTGCTGTCGCTGCGTGCCCGGATCACGATCGGGTCGACGGCGATCGCCGCGATCGTCATCCTGCTGCTCGTCCTGGTGATGCGCTTCCAGGTGGTCAGCGTCGTCGCGAGTGCGACCCGCACCCTGCTCGACGCCGATGCCGACCCGTACGTCGCCACGCTCGAGGTCGACAGCGACCCCGACCTCTCGCCGCCGGGCAACGCGCAGCTCGTCGCCGTCGTGTCCCCGTCCGGCGAGATCGTGCTGTCGACGATGCCCGACCGTGTCGAGCAGGCGCTCGGCAGTCTGCGGTCCACCCCCGCCGGCACCTCGATCATCACGGCATCCGGCTCGGAGTACCGCGTCGTGGTGGAGCACCCCGTCAACGAGGCCGGCCGCTGGACCGTCGTCGCCGCCCGCAACTCGCAGGCCGAGGCCATCGTCGTCGACGACCTCACGACGACCCTGTCGCTGACCGGTCTGGCCATCCTGCTCGCCTTCGGCGTGGCGTCCTGGGTACTCGCGACCACCGCGCTGCGCCCGGTGAACCGGATGCGCCGCGAGGCCGAACGGCTCTCCGTCGCCCCGGAGCGTGCCGAACTGCCGGTGGGCCCCGCCCAGGACGAGCTGGCGTCCCTGGCGACCACGCTCAACGCCTTCCTCGCCCGGACCCGGCAGGCGACCGAGCGCGAACGCCAGATGGTGTCGGACGCCAGCCACGAGCTCCGGACGCCCCTGGCCATCCTGACGACCCAGCTCGACCTCGCGTCGCTCGACGGCAACGACGCCGCCGCCCTCGCCGCCCACATCGAACGCGCCAAGCACAGCGTCGCGCGGTTGTCACGGCTGGCGAACGACCTGCTCGCCCTGTCGCGGATCGAGGAGTCGGAGCGCCGTGAACAGGACGGCGACCGGCGCCCCGAGACCGCGTGGTCGGACCTCGGCGACGAGGTGATGGCCGCGGTCGACCGCGTCCGGCTCATCGCGTCGGCGAAGGACGTCACCGTCGACTTCGACCTCGAGCCGCCCGTCGCCGTCGGCGGTTCCGGCCCGGGCATCGGCGGCGGCACCGTCGAACCGCGGTACCGGATCGACACCGGCGGGATGGCCCAGCTCGTCACGAACATCGCGGGCAACGCCGTGGCCGCGCTCCCCCGCGGCGGCGGCATCTTCGTGTCCTGGCGGAGCACCGGCGGCGAGGGCGTGCTGCAGATCACCGACGACGGCCCCGGCGTGCCCGAGTCCTTCATCCCGGTGGCGTTCGACCGCTTCACCCGTCCGGACGAGGCCCGGACGTCCCGCCCGAACCCGGACCCGTCGACCGGTGCCGGCGCCCTGCCCGGCGGCTCGGGGCTGGGACTCGCGATCGTGCGTGCGGTGGCGGAACGGGCAGGAGGCACGGCGTCGCTCCGCAACGTGCCCGCCGGTGGGCTCGAGGTCACGATCAGCCTGCCCGAGGTGCGCTGAGCACGACCGCTCACTCGGGCGCGCCCGCTCACCCGAGCACGACCGCTCACTGGAAGTCCCGCGAGCGGGTGCGGACGGACAGCGACAGGTGCTCGATGCGGTCCGCCACCAGGTTGACCACCCCGTCGGGCGAGCGCTCGAGGATGCCCCGGACGATCACCGCCGGGGACTCCCGCGCCACCCGGCGGAAGCGCCCCCAGACCCCGACGCTGCAGATGACGTTGACCAGCCCGGTCTCGTCCTCGACGTTCAGGAACGTGATGCCGGAGGCCGTCGCCGGACGCTGCCGGTGCGTCACGATCCCGCCGACCTCGACCCGTCGTCCGGTCTCGGCGGTCGCGGTGTCCTGCACGCTGAGCACCCTGCGGGCCGCGAGCCGGTCGCGCACGTGCCGGACGGGGTGGTCGTCGGTCGTCATGCCCGTCGACCACATGTCGGCGATGAGCACGTCCCCGCTCGTCATCTGCCCGAACAGCGGCGGCTGCACGAACACCTGCGTGTCCGGCAACTGGTCCGGACGCTCGGCGGCCGCCTGGGCAGCCGACCACATCGCACCGCGGCGGTCGATGTCGAACGGGGCGAAGGCGTCGGCGGCGGCGAGTGCCTCGAGCTGCGGCGTGGTGAGCCCGACCCGGCGGGCTAGGTCCGACATGTCGCGGAAGGGGCCGTTCGCGTCCCGCTCCGCGACGATCTTCTCGGCGCTCTTCCGGCTGAGCGACGCGACCTCGGCGAGCCCGAGCCGCACGGCGAAGGCACCGTCGCGTCGGTGGCTCGCGGTGTCGTCGGGGAGCGCCTTGTCGAAGGGCAGCACCGGTGGCTGCTCGGCGGCCAGGCACGCGTCGTCACCGGCAGGGGCGTCCCCGTCCGGCAGGGGTTCGAGCGTGGCGTCGACCCCGGACCGCAGGATGTCCGGTCGCAGTACGCGGACGCCGTGCCGCCGGGCGTCGGCGACCAGGGTCTGCGGTGAGTAGAACCCCATCGGCTGCGCCCGGAGCAGTGCCGCCAGGAACGCCCCCGGGTAGTGCAGCCGCATCCACGCACTCGCGTAGACGATGAGGGCGAAGCTGATCGAGTGGCTCTCCGCGAAGCCGAAGTTCGCGAACGCCTGGATCTTCGCGTAGATCGCGTCGGCATCCGCACCGTGGATCCCGTTGTCCGCCATCCCCGTGTAGAGCTTGTCGCGCAGCCGGTCGATCTTCTCGTGCCCGCGCTTCGACCCCATCGCCCGTCGCAGCAGGTCGGCGTCGTCACCGGAGCAGTTGCCGACCGCGATCGCCATCTGCATGAGCTGCTCCTGGAACAGCGGGACCCCGAGGGTGCGTTCGAGCACGGGCTCGAGCGCCGGGTGCATGTAGGTGATCGGTTCCTCGCCCGTGCGCCGGCGGATGTACGGGTGCACCGCGCCGCCCTGGATCGGACCGGGTCGGACGAGTGCGACCTCGATCACCAGGTCGTAGAACCGCCGCGGGAGCAGTCGGGGCAGGGTGCCCATCTGCGCACGGGACTCCACCTGGAACACCCCGATCGTGTCCGCGCGGCAGAGCTGGTCGTAGACCCCCTGTTCCTCCTTCGGGATGGAGTGCATCTCCCAGCGCTCCCCGCAGTGCTCTGCCGCCAGGTCGAACGAGTACTGCAGCGCCGCGAGCATGCCGAGCCCGAGCATGTCGAACTTCACGAGCCCCATGTACGCGCAGTCGTCCTTGTCCCACTGCAGCACGGTGCGGCCGTCCATCCGGGCGTGCTCGATCGGCACGACCTCGCCCACCGGGCGGTCGGTCAGCACCATGCCGCCGGAGTGGATGCCGAGGTGCCGCGGGAACCCGAGGACGTCGCTCGCGAGCCCGACGACCGCGGGCGGGATGTCGTGGTCCTGGCTCTCGGTCACCGAGCCCCACCGCTCGACCTGCTTCGACCAGGCGTCCTGCTGCCCGGGGCTGTGGCCGAGCGCCTTCGCCATGTCGCGCACTGCGCCCTTGGGCCGGTAGGTGATGACGTTCGCGACCTGGGCGGCGTTGTGCCGGCCGTACTTGGCGTACACGTACTGGATCACCTCTTCGCGGCGGTCCGAGTCGAAGTCGACGTCGATGTCGGGTTCCTCGTCGCGCATCGCCGACAGGAACCGCTCGAACGGCAGCCCGTACCGGATCGAGTCCACCGCGGTGATCTCGAGCAGGTAGCAGACCGCCGAGTTCGCCGCCGAGCCACGCCCCTGGCAGAGGATGCCCCGACCGCGGGCGTACTGCACCATGTCGCGCACGATCAGGAAGTACCCCGGGAAGTTCTTCTCCTCGATCACGGACAGCTCACGCTCGATGCGCTCCCGCTTGCGGGGGTCGACGCCGTCCGCGCTGCCGGGGTAGAACCGCCGGGCACCCGTCCACGTGAGCTCGCGGAGCCACGACATCGCGGTGTGCCCGTCCGGGACGTCGAGGTCGGGCAGCCCGGGCTGCACGGTCTTCAGCCGGAACCCGAGCTCGTCGGCGAGCTCCACGGTCCGCTCGATCGCGCCGGGGTAGCGCCCGAACCGTCTGGCCATCTCGGCGCCGGAGCGCAGGTGGGCGGTGTCGGCGGCCGGCAGCCAGCCGTCGATCTCGTCGAGGCTGCGGCGGGCACGCACCGCCGCCAGCGCGGTCGCCACCGGGAACCGGTCGGGGGTGGCGTAGTGCACGTTGCCGGTGGCGACCAGGGGCAGCGCGTGCTTCGCGGCGAGGGTGGCCAGGGCGTCGTTGCGGGCGCTGTCGAGCGGGTCGCCGTGGTCGAGCAGCTCCACGACGACGTTGCGGCTGCCGAACCGGTCGAGCAGCACCCGGAGCGCGGTCTCGGCGGCGGACTCGCCACCCTGCTCGAGGGCCTGCCGTACGGAGCCCTTCCGGCAGCCGGTGAGGACCCGCCAGTGCCCGTCGGCCCGCGCGGCGAGGTCGTCGAGGTCGTACTGCGGGCTGCCCTTCTCGGACCCGGCGGCCAGGTGTGCGCTCGTCACCGCACCGGCGAGCCGGTGGTAGCCGTCCTGGCCGTCGGCGAGCAGGAGCAGGTGCGAGCCCTCGGGGTCGGGCACACCGTTCTGCGGTTCGGTCAGCCCCAGCGACAGCTCGGTGCCGAAGACGGTGCCGACCTGCGGGTACGACTCGGCGACCTCGGCCATCCGGGCGGCCCCGTAGAAGCCGTCGTGGTCGGTGAGCGCGAGGGCGTGCAGTCGGAGCCGAGCGGCTTCTTCGAACAGGTGCTCGGGCTGGCTGGCGCCGTCGAGGAAGCTGAAGGCCGAGTGCGCGTGCAGTTCGGCGTACGGCACCACGGGCCCGCCGTCGGTGTCGAGTGGTGACGGGACGTACGGCTCGCGCTTCCGCGACCACGCCGGACTGTCGCCGCCGTCGCCGTCGTGCGCCGTGCCCGGGCTCCGCTTGTCGGACAGCGCGCGCTCGAACTGCGACCACGGGATGGGTGGGTTGCTGTATCCCATCAGGTCACGCTCCTGTCGGTGGTGGTGATCGGGGTCACGTCGCGATCGCCTCGGCCCACCAGCGGTGGTCCGCCAGCACCAGGTACCAGGCGCGCCCCTCGGCGTCGACGAGCTGCAGCCGGTGCAGGCGTCGGCCGCCGGACTCCCACCACCGGACGACGAGCGGCCACGGCCCTGCCCAGGCCGTCACGGCGGAGAACCCGCCGCCCCGGTCGCCCTCGGCGCGGAACCGGTCGGGTGCGCCGGACAGCACGCCGCGCTCGTCGACGTCGACGCTCGCACCGCCGACGGCGACGACGTCGACCGGTCGGGGGCGCTCGAGCACGGTGGCGGGGGGCGGGCCGGGCAGCTTGCCGGGCCACGGTCGGTCGCGGACGGTCGCCAGGGCTCGCTCACCGCCGGCGGGTGCGTCGCCCCACGGCACGAGCACCACGCGCTCGGACAGGGTGCGGCCCCCACCGATGCGCGGACTCACCACACCGTCGTGGCCGACCATGCCCTGGATCCGGGCGAGGCCGTGGTGCACGCGCTCGTCCGGGCCGGATCCCCACAGCCCGCGCTCGTGGTTCGCCATGTCGTCGACGGCGACCGGCTCGAGCACGACCGAGGTGACCGGCGCCTCGAGCCCGCTGGGGTCCACCCCGCCGGCGAGCTGCCACCGCACCCGGTCGACCACGTCGGCGGCGTCGAACCAGCGCGGGTGCGCCCAGGTCCGTTCGAGCAGGATGTCGCGCTCGTCGACGATCCCCACACGGATGGTCGTCGCCACGAGCCCCGCGGCCCGGAGTCGCTCGGCGAAGTCGTCGGCGGAACGCCGGAACGCGAACGCGATCTGGTCGGCACGGTCCAGCGGGGGTTCGAACGACGCCTCGACCCGGAGCTCCGGCGGGATCTCCCGCGCCGCGATCTCGCGGGGGTCGCGGCCCCCGGCCAACCGGTGCAGGAACGCCCCGGCCACGCCGAAGCGGTCCCGCACCTGTTCGTCGCCGAGTGCCGCGAAGTCGCCGAGCGTGGTGATGCCGAGCCGGTCGAGCACCGTCGTGAGGTCGGGGTCGCCGAGCACACCGAGCGGCAGGTGCGCGAGGAAGTCCGCCGATCCCCCGACGGGCACGAGCCGCACCCGTTCGCCGGGACGCACCGGACGGGCCCGGGCGGCCTGGTCCGCCGCGAACGGGGTGTCGGCCACCCCGGCCCGCACCGCGGGGGCGCCGTGGTCGGCCGCGATGCCGGCGAGGGTCGCCGCCGCCGCGCGCTCACCGCCGTAGTACCGGGCCGGCCCGCGGGCACGGAGCGCGAGGGTGCCCGGCCGCAGCACCTCGACCCCCGGGACAGCCGCCTCGACCGCACGGATGACGGGCTCGAAGGCGCGGTGGTCGAGGGCGTCGTCGTAGGGCTGCACGAGGAGCTCGGGGCACCGCGCCTGCGCCTCACGCACGCGGAGCCCCCGCACGACACCCTGCTCACGCGCGGACGCGGAGCTCGCGAACACGAGCCCCTTCGCGGTCAGGGCGAGGGGCTGCTCCGGCGGGGTGCCACCGGCCCGAGCCGCCGCGATGACCGGCCAGTCCGGGCACCAGAGCACGATCGTCCGGGTCGGGGGTGGTTCGGGCAGTGCCGCTCCCCGCGTGATCGCGTCGGTCCGGACGCGCCCGGAGGCGATCACGACGCCACCGCCACGGGCCGCAGCACGCGGGTGTCCCCGGAGCCCACCGTCGGCACCGGTGTGGCGGCCCGGACCGCACCGTCGGCCGCGGGCAGGAGCAGCTCGGCGGTCGCCGGACGCACCGCGCCGGCACGCCCGGTCGCGGTCACGGTGGCCCGGCGCTCCGTCAGGTGGCCGTGGCCCTGACCGATGCCGCTCCACGTCGAGGACGTGACCCGCAGCGTGACGTCCGCCCCGGGCCAGGAGCCGAGCGCGACGAGTGCGCCACCGCGCTGTCGCAGCCGGGCCGACAGCCGTGCCACGTCGCCCGGCACGACCCGGCCGAGCGGTCGGGTGAGGACGATCTGGGCGACGTCGGCCATCGCCGCCGTCACGGCGAGCCACTGGTCACCCGGATCGGGGACGAGTACGAGCCGTTCGAGGTCGATCCCCGCGGCGGCGGCGGCTTCGATCCCGAAGGACGGCACCCCGACGACCGCACACCACGCCCCGGCCGCCGAGGCCGCCTGCAGCATGGTGATCGCGAGCAGCACCGACTCGGGGACGGCGTAGGTGCCACCGACCCGGATCGCGCCGCCGGGCAGCAGGGGTTCGAGTGCCGGGGCGGTGGGGAGCCCGGCGGTGTCGACCCGGGTGGACTCCATGTCGGCCACCCGGGACCGCAGGGACGTGATGCGGTCGAGCGCGGCCCGGGCATCGCTCAGGTGGTCCGACCCACGGCGCGCACCGCCACCGGCCGCGCCACCGCCCGCACCGCTGCCGCGTGCAGCACCGCTCCGCCCGCCCCGGTCCGGGGTGGGCGACCGGAGTGCCGCCGCCGTCTGCATGCCCTCATATTCGAACATGTGTTCGATGATGTCAATCGCGTCCGACATCCGTGGACAGTCCTGGTCGAACACGTGTTCGGATCAGGGCATCAACTCACCAGCTGGCGACCGCCCCGACCCCGCCGAGCACCGACCGCGTCTTGGTCTCGACCTCGTCCGCCTCGTCCGCGGGCACCGACGACCAGGTCACCGCTCCCCCGGCTCCGAGGGTCCGAGAACGCACCGCCCCCGACTCGTCGAGCACGGTCACGAGGCTACGGATCGCCACCGACAGGTCGACCGCCCCGCTCGCCGAGAAGTAGCCGATCGCGCCCGAGTACACCCCGCGCGGCGCCCCCTCGAGCCGGTCCGCGATCGCCGTGGCACTGCTCTTCGGCGCGCCGGTCATCGACCCCGGCGGGAACGCCGCGTGCACCACGTCGGCCCGCGACGTCCCCGGCGGCAGCACCGCCCCGATCGTCGAGACCAGCTGGTGCACGCTGGCGTACGTCTCGACGGCGCACAGCCGCTCGACGTGCACCGACCCGGGCACCGCGGTCCGCAGCAGGTCGTTCCGCAGCAGGTCGACGATCATCACGTTCTCGGCGCGGTCCTTCGGGCTCGCCGCCAGGTCGTCCCGCGCAGCCGCGTCCGCCACCGCGTCGGCGAGCCGCCGCCGCGTGCCCTTGATCGGCTCCGCGAGCACCGCTCCGGCCGCGTCGATCCGCAGGAACCGCTCCGGTGACCGGCTCGCCACGCGCAGCGGGCCGAGCCGCAGGAACGCGCCGAACGGCACCGGGTCGGCCGCCCGCATCCGCAGGTACTCGCCCAGGTGCGGGTCCGTACCGGAGCCGCCACGGGCCTCCAGTCCGACCGCGAAGGCGGTGGTGAGGCAGACCTGGAACGCGTTCCCCTCGCGGATCTCCGCGCGGCACGCGTCGACCGCCCGCTCGTAGGCGGCGCGCGTGACGCGCCCGGTCGCCGTGGACACCCCGGCCGGGAGGCCCGTGGCCGCGTCCACGACGTCGGCCGGCGTCGCGGGGGTGGGCACCTCCTCGAGCCACGCGCGGTTCCGCGCACTGGCCGCCGGTTCCGCGTCGGCGACGAGCGCGAGCGCCCAGGCGCCACCGGTGTGGTCGACGACGACGGCTCGGTCGACGAACCGCAGGTCGGCGTCGGCGTGCCCGTCGGCGGTGCGGTCCGGGCCGCCGGACTCGCGGCCGAGCTCGTAGCCGAGGAACCCGACCCAGCCCAGCGCGAACCCGCACCCGACGACCGGCTCGGGCAGGCGGGGCGTGCGTCGGAGCAGGTCAGCCAGCACCGCGAAGGCCGGACGCTCCTCGGATCGGGCGGGCCCGAACCACCCCTCGGCGGGCGCGGCGACCGTCAGGTGCGCACGACGGTCCTGGTGCCGGAACCGGGCGGCGAACGGCCCGTCCGTCCACGCCAGCACGGAGAAGCGCGCCCGGGGCCGAGCCGTGGCGGGAGCACCGTCGGGCAGGCCGGAGTCGAGCCACACCAGGTCCCCGGGGACCTGCGCCGCCAGGGCCGCGAGGTCGGGGACCGGGTCGAGTCGGCGGACCTCGACGCGGACGCCGGGGTCGGGGGTGCTCAGATCGCGGCGATCGTCCATGCGGCGGCGTGCGAGGCACCGGGCGCGAGCACCACGAGGCCGCGGTCCTCGCCGTCGTTGAAGGCGTCGGGGGCGCACGTCATCGGCTCGACGGCGAGACCGGCGCGGTGGTACTCGGGGACGACGTGGTCGGCGGTGTGCACCTGGACCCAGCCGCACTCCGGCCCGAAGGTCGCACGGACCCCGTGACCGTCCGCCGCCGTGACCGCGATGGTGGCGAGGCCGGCGGCGTCGCGGTCGAAGCCGGTGAAGGCGTGGTCGATGAACCGGTCGCCGATCAGGGTGGGCGTGCGCAGGTCGAACTCGTCGTGCACGGGGACCAGGTCGGTCGGGACGAGCCGGTCCGGCGTCACCTCGAGCACCTGGGCGGCGGGGAGCGTCAGGGTCCAGTCGTCGACGGTGCCGGTACCCGCGACGAGGTACGGGTGCGGGCCGGTCCCCCACGGTGCGTCCTCGGCCCCGGTGTTCGTCCCGGTGATCGTCGTGTGCAGCCCCTCGGCGTCGAGCCGGTACTCCACGGTGACCTCGACGCGGTACGGGTAGCCCTGCTGCGCCTGGACGGTCGTGGCGAGCACCACGCGGTCGTCCGCCTGCTCCTGCACGCGGAAGTCCGTCCACGCGACGAGTCCGTGCAGGGCGTGGTGCCGTGCGGGCTCGGTGAGGGCCAGTTCGTGATCGACGCCGCCGAACGAGTACTCGCCGTCGACGATCCGGTTCGGCCACGGGGCCAGGACGGCACCGCGGAAGACCGGACGGACCTCGTCGGCGTCGAACGGGACGACCAGGTCTCGGCCCTCGTGCCGCAGGGTCCGCAGTGTCGCTCCGACGGTGGCGATGTCGGCCGTGTACCCGGCGGAGGTGATCGTCAGCGGGGACCCGGACAGCGGCGCGTCGTTGCTCATGCGCTCAGCGTATCGGGCCGCCGAGGCCCGCCGGGTGAACGAAAAACCCCGCCGTTCCGAGGAACGACGGGGTTGAGGGTGGATCTGAGGGGACTCGAACCCCTGACCCCCTGCATGCCATGCAGGTGCGCTACCAGCTGCGCCACAGACCCAGATCGTGCTGCTTCCGTACCAACCGGTTCCCCGGAGGCACCATAGAAGCGTACACCATGCGAACGCCGGGCAACGAAATCGAAGCCGTCACCCGGGCGCGTCGCTGATCAGGCGGTGTGGTCCACCGGGAGCTCGAGCGGGATCGTCGGGCAGTCGGCCCAGAGACGCTCGAGCGAGTAGTACTGACGGTCTTCGTCGTGGAAGACGTGCACGATGATCTCGCCGAAGTCGATGAGGACCCAGCGGCCCTCGGTACGGCCTTCGCGGCGGAGCGTCTTGGCACCGAGCTCGAGGAGGCGTTCCTCGACGGCATCGGCGATGGACTGCACGTTGCGCTCGTTCCGACCGGTTGCGAGCAGGAACACGTCCGTGAGCTGCAACGGCCCGGTCACGTCGAGAGCGACGAGGTCCTCGGCCTGCTTGGCGTCGGCCGCGAGTGCTGCGGCCTGCACGAGTTCCAGTGCGCGAGTGGAGGCGGTCACGGATTCCTTCCGGTCGTCGAACCGACGGACAGCCGGTTCGCTTGATGGGTCACGATCATAAGCCACCCCGCCGACAGCGGCCAGGCCAGGGTCGGCGGGGTGGTGGAGAACGGACGTCGAGGACGGCAGCGGTCAGCCGCCGAACGCGTGGGTGGTGAGCAGTGCGGTGATGATGACGCCGGCCGCAGCCAGCCCGACCGCGCCGACCGTCACACCGAGGATCAGCGGCGTGCGCGACTCCTTCGGCTTGGCGGCGGCGAGCACGACCTGACGGGTCGAGGTGTGGCTGGACACCGCGCGGCTGGCCCGCACCGGGCTGGCGTCGGTCTCGGGCTGCTCGTCCTGCTGCTCGAGCAGGCGGTCGACCTCGGCGCCGTCGATCGGCCGGTGCGACCCCGTCGACGACAGCGACGCCGGCAGGTCGATCGACCCGGTCAGGATCACCTCGCCCGTCGCGTTGAGCGCCCCGGTGGGGTCGGCCAGGGCCGAGTTCGGCAGGATGATCGCGTTCGTGTTCGTCACCGCGACGCGGCGGGTGCCCGTCTCGGCGTCGTGCACCTCGGAGTCGTTCGAGTCGTGCGCCTGCTGCGACCAGTGGCCGGCGGGCGGCGCGAAGGCCGTGGTCACCGGCTTCGGCTCGGTCGGACGCTGGAACGCCGCGGGGACCTTCGGGGCCTCGGTCGCGGGCTCGGGCAGCGGCACCTCGTTGGTGTCGTCGTCCTCGGCGTCGAGCGAGAGCGGGAACACCGCGGGGGTCGCCGCGGCGGCGTTCGTCGGGATCGGCACCGGCGTGACAGCGGGCTGGAACCCGGCAGCGGGAGCGGGAGCGTCGTCGGCAGACCGATCCGGAGCGTCCTCGGACGACTCGTCCGCCGGTGCAACGTCGGTCGTCTCCTCCGCAAGGGCGTCGGAAGCCGGGACGTCGTCCGCCGGGACGCCGGTCTCCGGCGCATCGGACTCGGGGACGTCGGTCGCGGACGCGTCGGACTCGGTGACGTCGGCGGGCGGCGACCACGTCGACCGGTGGCGGCGGGGCTCCTCGGCGTGCGCGGCGGCCTCGTCGAGGGGCTCGAGCGCGTCCGGGGACCCGTCGGCCTCGGTGGCCTGGGCGACCGCGGCCTGGTCGAGGACCGTCGGGGCAGCGGGCTGCTCGTCGTGCGCGGCCTCGGCGTCCGGAGCGCTCTGCGGCGCGGCGGAGGGGTCGATCGTGTCCACCGACCCGAGGACGTCCTCGACGGTGCGGTCGGACGACTGGGGCGTGGGGTTCTGCAGCGGGACCGGCAGGACCGCCTGGCGCTCGGCGGCACGGAGCTGCCGGATCTGCCGACGGGTGAGCCCACCGCTGCCGGGGACGATCTCGGTCGCGGAGGCCGGCGGGAACGGCGGCACACCGGCCGCGGGTGCCGACACCGGAACGGACGCGGCGGATCCGGGGTCGGTCTGCGCCGATGCCGGCGCGGACGACTGGGCGGGGCCACCGGGGGCCGGGGCGACGTGCGACCCCGGACGGCGACGGGACTCGGGGGTCTCGGCGGCGGGTGCGGCGACGGTCGGGGGCGGCGTCGCGGGCTGCGAACCGGCCGCGGCGGCACGCTCCCGCTCGCGCGCCTGGCGCCGCGACAGGGGCGGCTGCGCGTCGGACGAACTCATGCAACGCTCCGATACAGATGGTGCTTGGAGATGTACTGGACGACACCGTCGGGAACCAAGTACCAGACGGGGAACCCCCGTCGAACCCGGTCACGGCAATCCGTCGAGGATATGGCCAGTGCAGGGACTTCGAGCAAGCTTACGTCCCGCTCGGGCAATCCGGTGAGGCTCAAGGCGTGTCCCGGACGCGTCACGGCCACGAAGTGCGCGAGGTCCCAGAGACCATCATGGTCTTTCCAGTCGACGATCTGCTGAACGGCGTCTGCGCCCGAGATGAAGACGAGCTGGGCATCCGGTCGCTGTTCGTGCAGGTCCCGCAGGGTGTCGACCGTGTACGTCGGCCCCGGGCGGTCGATGTCCACGCGGCTGACGGTGAACATCGGGTTCGACGCGGTGGCGATCACGGTCATCAGGTACCGGTGCTCGGCGTCGGTGACGTCGGACTTCATGTACGGCTGTCCGGTGGGGACGAAGACGACCTCGTCGAGGTCGAACGCCCGCGCCACCTCGGACGCCGCGACCAGGTGCCCGTGGTGGATGGGGTCGAACGTGCCACCCATCACGCCGATGCGTGGCCGTCCGGTGGTCTCGAGCATCGAGTGGTCGGTCAGATCTTGGTGTGACCGAACTCGTCGACACCCGTCTCGTGGTGGCGGGTGGCCTCGAACTTCTGCGAGTGGCGGTAGGCCACGTCGCGGAAGCTCCAGGTCACGAAGCCGAGGAAGATGAAGAAGAGGGCGCCGACCATGGGGAACACGAACGCGGGCGCCCCGGAGGCGTGCTCAGCAGCTTCTGCGAGGAGGGTCATCGTTCGTGCTCCGTTCGGTCGGGGAAAGACGCCGTTCAGTCTAGCCGCGGATCTGCCCGGAGCCGCGCACGATCCACTTCGTGCTCGTGAGCTCCGGCAGGCCCATCGGACCGCGCGCGTGCAGCTTCTGCGTCGAGATGCCGACCTCGGCACCGAAACCGAACTCGCCGCCGTCGGTGAACCGGGTCGAGGCGTTCACCATCACGACCGCCGAGTCGACGGTCGCCAGGAACCGTTCGGCGGTGTCGACGTCGTTCGTCACGATCGACTCCGTGTGGTGCGTCGACCACCGGGCGATGTGCGCCATCGCCGCGTCGACGTCGGGCACGACGCGGATCGACAGGTCGAGGTCCATCGACTCGGTCGCCCAGTCGTCGTCGGTGGCGCGGAGCACCCCGGGCACGATCGCCCGCGTGGCGTCGTCGCCGCGCAGCGTGACGCCGGACGCCCGCAGCCGGTCGGCCAGCAGCGGCAGGAGCCGTTCGGCCGCGGCCTCGTGCACCAGGAGGGTCTCGAGGGCGTTGCACACGCTCGGCCGCTGCACCTTGCTGTTCAGGACGATGTCGACCGCACGCTGCTCGGGCGCGGAGGCGTCGAGGAACACGTGCACGACGCCCGCACCGGTCTCGATGACGGGCACCTGCGACTCGGTGACGACGGTCTGGATGAGCGCGGCGCTCCCCCGCGGGATCAGCACGTCGACCAGGCCCCGTGCCCGCATGAGCTCGGTGGCACCGGCGCGGCCGAACTCGTCGATGGTCTGCACCAGGTCGCGGGGCAGGCCGACCGACTCGACCGCGTCCTGGATCCGGGCGACGAGCACGGCGTTCGTGTGCTGGGCCGCCGATCCGCCACGGAGCACGACGGCGTTGCCCGACTTGAGCGCGAGCGAGGCGATGTCGACGGTGACGTTCGGGCGTGCCTCGTAGATGGCCCCGACGACACCGAACGGCACGCGCACCTGGGTGAGCTGGAGTCCGTTCGGCAGCTGCGACCCGCGCACGTGCTCGCCCACGGGGTCGGTCAGTCCGACGACGTGTTCGACCGCGGCGGCGAGGGCCTCGATCCGGACGGGGTCGAGTCGCAACCGGTCGAGCAGCCCGGACGAGAGCCCGCCGTCCTCGCCGGCGACGAGGTCGTCGTGGTTCGCGGCGACGATCTCGTCGGTCGCGGCACGCACCGCCGAGGCGATCGCGCCGAGGGCCGCGTCCTTGACGGCGGTCGTCGCGGTCGCGAGCGCCGACGAAGCGGCCCGTGCCGCCACGAGCTTGTCGGTGAGGGTCGGGGCGGGCGCGATCGACGACATGGACCGATTGTAGGTCCGCTCCTCGGTTCGTGACGGGCGTTGCTGACGCTCGCCGTGCCTCCAGGCTCGGTCCGCCGGTCCGAGCGGGCACGACACGTCGTCAACTGCCCGCCGAGCGGTCGCAAATCGTCGCTCCGCGCCGCCCATACCGACGGTTCCCGACCGTTCGACGGCGTCCCGCCGGGGAGTCGTGACCGCCTGGAGGCCCGGCACCGGTCCCCGGACCCGCACCGGGCCTCCAGGCGGTCGCGTCCACCCCACCGACCGGCCGCCCCGACCGGTCACGACACGTCGTCCTGCGCCACGCGCGCGGTCACAGTCCGTCGCTCCGCGACGCCCCCACCGACGGCCTCCGACCAGTCGGCACCGTCCCGACGGGGAGTCGTGACCACTCGCTGCCGCCGCTCCGGGTGCGGTGCGGGCTGCGTCAGGAATGCGGTGCGGCGTGGAACCAGGTACCGAGGTGTTCGCCCGCCAGCGCGCGGTCGACCAGCGCCGTGTCGGTCACGAGCACCGCGGTGCCCGCCTCGGCCGCGAGCCGCGCGGCGGCGACCTTGGTCCCCGCTCCCCCGGTGCCGACGCCGGCGGTGCCGATCGAGCCGAAGGTGACCCCGGCGAGCTCGTCGCCGAACGGCACCTCGTCGATGCGGGTCGCGCCGGGCTGCTCCGGGGGTGCCGTGTAGAGCGCCTCGACGTCGGAGAGCAGCACGAGGGCATCGGCGCCGAGCAGTCGGGCCACCAGGGCCGCGAGCCGGTCGTTGTCGCCGAAGCGGATCTCGTGCGTGGCGACGGTGTCGTTCTCGTTCACGATCGGGAGCACGCGCAGGGCGAGCAAGCGGTCGATGGCGCGCTGGGCGTTCACCCGGTGCGTGGGGTTCTGCAGGTCACCGGCGGTGAGCAGGATCTGCGCCGCGACGACACCGTGCCGGTCGAGCTCCTTCTGGTACCGGAACATCAGGACGTTCTGCCCGGTGGCCGCCGCCGCCTGCTGCGTGGCGAGGTCGTCCGGCCGGCCCTCGAGTCCGAGGAACGGGAACCCGGTCGCGATCGCACCGGACGACACGAGCACGACCTCGGTCCCCCGGCCGTAGGCGGCAGCCAGCGCGTCCACCAGGGGGCCGATCTGGCCGGTGGCGTCACCGCTGACCGAGGACGAGCCGACCTTGACCACGATCCGCCGCGCACGCGGGATGTCCTCGCGCCGTGTGACGGGTCCGAGGTCGGTGCGGGCGGTCGTGTCGGTCATGCCGCGGTCAGTCCTTCTGGTCGCTGGTCTCGACCTGGTCGGCGTCGAACTGTTCGCCGGTGCCGAGCTGGTCGCTGGTCACCACCTCGTCGTCCACCCAGAGCCCGGAGACGCGCTCCTGCTCGAGCTCGGCACGGGCCGCCGCCTTGGCGTCCATCCGCTCGAAGTACTCCTCGCGCCGCTCGTTGCGGGTCGGACGTGCCGTCGCACCGATGCGGGCGTCGGTGCCACGGGCGCTCGTGATGAGCTCCGCGGTCGACGTGAGCGTGGGCTCCCAGTCGAACACCATGCCGCCGTCGCCACCGATGACGACGGTGGAGCCGGCGACGGCTCCGGCCTTGAACAGGCCGTCCTCGACGCCGAGCTTGGCGAGCCGGTCGGCCAGGTAGCCGATCGCCTCTTCGTTGGTGAAGTCGGTCTGCTGGACCCAGCGCTCCGGCTTGGCGCCGCGGACGCGGTAGAAGCGGTGCTCCTCGCCGCCCTCGGCGCGCACGGTGAACGGCTTCTCGTTGACCGAGCGGGGGCGGAGCACGATGCGCTCCGGGACCGGCTCGGCCGCACGGGCGGCGCGGGCCTGCTCGACGATGTCGGCCAGGGCGAACGTCAGCTCGCGGAGCCCCTTGCGGGACGCCGTGGAGATCGGGAAGACGCGGTAGCCGCGGCCCTCGAGCTCGGCGGTGACGAACTCGGCGAGCTCCTGCGCCTCGGGCACGTCGATCTTGTTCAGGGCGATGAGCTGCGGGCGCTCGAGCAGCGGCACCTGGCCCTCGGGCACCGGGTAGCGCTCGAGCTCGCCGAGGATGACGTCGAGGTCGCTGATCGGGTCACGGCCCGGGTCGAGCGTGGCGCAGTCGATGACGTGGAGCAGCGCTTCGCACCGCTCGACGTGGCGCAGGAACTCGAGACCCAGACCCTTGCCCTCGGACGCGCCCTCGATCAGACCGGGGACGTCGGCGACGGTGAAGCGGGTG
Source organism: Curtobacterium sp. MMLR14_002 (assembly GCF_001864975.1). NCBI lineage: Bacteria > Bacillati > Actinomycetota > Actinomycetes > Micrococcales > Microbacteriaceae > Curtobacterium > Curtobacterium sp. MMLR14_002. Next base: position 146,230 of record NZ_MJGT01000061.1, on the reverse strand, counting down.
TCACCGGACTCGACGACACCGAGGTTCGGGGTGAGGGTCGTGAACGGGTAGTCCGCGATCTTCGGCTTGGCGGCGGAGACGGCCGCGATCAGCGAGGACTTGCCGGCGCTCGGGAACCCGACCAGGGCCACGTCGGCGATGGTCTTCAGCTCGAGGCTGATGTCCCCCGCCCAGCCCTCGGTGCCGAGCAGCGCGAAGCCGGGGGCCTTGCGCTTCGTGGTGGAGAGCGCCGCGTTGCCGAGGCCGCCCTGTCCACCGGGGGCCACGACGACGCGCATGCCGGGCTCGGTGAGGTCGGCGATGACCTCGCCGGACTCGTCGTACACCACGGTGCCGACGGGCATCGGGAGCTCGAGGACCTCGCCGCTGACACCGCTGCGGTGGTCACCCATGCCGGGCTGCCCGTTCTTCGACGAGCGGTGCGGCGAACGGTGGTAGCCGAGCAGCGTCGTCACCTGCGGGTCGGCCACGAGCACGATGTCGCCGCCGTCACCGCCGTTGCCGCCGTCGGGCCCGGCGAGGGGCTTGAACTTCTCACGGCGGACCGACACGCAGCCGTTGCCGCCGTGCCCCGCGCTGAGGTGCAGGGTCACGCGGTCGACGAAGGTCGCCATGGGTCCACTCCAGGTGTTTCGTTGTGCCGACGGGATCGTCGGCGGGAAAAGCGAAGGAGGGGCGGGCACTCGGCCCGCCCCTCCAGCTGCAGTCGTTCGAACGACTACGCGTTGACGATGTTGATGACCTTGCGGCCACCCTTGGTGCCGAACTCGACCGAACCGGACGAGAGGGCGAACAGCGTGTCGTCGCCACCGCGGCCGACGTTGGCGCCCGGGTGGAAGTGCGTGCCGCGCTGGCGGACGATGATCTCGCCGGCGTTGACGACCTCGCCACCGAAGCGCTTCACGCCGAGGCGCTGTGCGTTCGAGTCACGACCGTTGCGAGTGGAACTCGCACCCTTCTTGTGTGCCATGAGTTGACTCCCTTACGCGATCTTGGTGATCTTGACGCGGGTCAGCTCAGCGCGGAAACCCTGGCGCTTCTTGTACCCGGTCTTGTTCTTGAACTTCTGGATGATGACCTTGGGACCACGGAGGTCGTCGAGCACCTCGGCGGTGACGGTCACGTTCGCGAGCTCGGAAGCCGCCGACGTGATCTTGTCACCGTCCACGAGGAGCACGGGGGCGAGGTCGATGTTGCCCTTGTCGTCCGCCTTGGCACGGTCGATGGTCAGGATGGTGCCGACCTCGACCTTCTCCTGACGGCCGCCGGCGCGCACTACTGCGTAAACCACGTGGAAATCCTTACGTAACTCTGCTTGAGGGAAGTCTCGGGTGCCCACTTCTGCACGAGCGGCTCCCGGAAGGCCGGGCCCGATCGGCGACGCAGGCAGAACGGCCCGCTGACACCAGGGACCGAGAATACTCGATCACCCTGGGTCCGGTCAAACGGCGACACCCGTACGATTGCACGGTGACCGTGTTGATCGACCCACCGACGTGGCCCGCCCACGACACACTGTGGTCGCACCTCGTCAGTGATGAATCCTACGCGGAACTCCACGCGTTCGCTGCGCGGGCCGGTGTGCCGCGCCGTGCGTTCGACCACGACCACTACGACGTCCCGCTCTCGCGGTACGACGAACTGGTGGCCGCTGGCGCCTCGGCCGTGACCGGACGCGAGCTCGTGCTGCGGTTGATCCGCAGTGGGCTGCGCGTGGCGCAGCGGGACAAGCGCGGTCTCTGACCGCCCGTCCGGACGCCCGGGAGGCGCGGCGTGCGTCCGCCCCGCCCGGCACCGCGCACGGTGCGCCGCCGGCCTGCAGGGCCGCGCGAACGGTGCGAGGTTCCGTGTTCGGTGCGACGTGGAGACGGGCGCACCGAGTACGGAACCCCGCACGGCTCGAAGGAGGCGGCGGTGACGCGGCCGGGCCTCGCACCGTGCGAGGGGCCGCGAACGGGCTCAGCGGGGCGCTGGACCGCCCCAGGGGTTCACCGGGGGCTGCTGCTGGTCTGGGCGTGGCCCGGCGCCGTACTGGCCGCCGTACTGGCCGTGGGGGTCGGGCTGCACGCGCCCCTGCCCGTACGGTGCCGGCGGCTGCTGCTGTGGCTGCTGTGGTGCCTGCGGCTGGATCGTCGAGGGCGGGACCGCGTCGGCGGGTCGGACGGTGCCCGGCATCCCCGGGGTCGTCGACGAGCCACGTCCGCGGCGCGGCCGACCGAGCCAGAGCCAAGCTGCCGTGGCGGTCGCCAGGAGCATCACGGTGAACGGCAGACCGTTCTGCAGCGGTCGTGTGAGCACGTCGATGACGAGCTGGGAGCCGCCGGCGGTGGCCGCTCCGAACGAGCCGGTGAAGACCCCGACGAGCATCAGGGCCACCGTGCCCGCGGCGCCGGCGAGGACCACGCGGAGCAGGAGCCTCGGCAGCGGGCTGCGGCGGTCGATCGGCGTCAGGAACGCCAGGGCCAGGAACGCGCCGACGTAGTACGGGAACGGAGCCACGAAGACCCCGGTCGTGAAGCTGCCGAGCAGGCTCGTGCCGGCGCCGTAGTGCCGGAACGGACTGACCACGAGCGAGGTGCCGAGCAGCCCGAAGAGCCCGGACACGAACTCGACGAGCACCAGGGCCACCACGGCGATGAGCGCACCGGCCGTGTTCGTCACCGAGGCACCGGGCGCGAAGGCCCGGCGGGGGTCGGCCGGGACACGGGGCGGCCGCGGCGGAGCGTACGGCGCGCCGGCACCGGGCTGACGCCCGTACTGCGGCACACCGCCCTGCTGCGGCGGCACCGGGCCGCCGGGCTGCTGGGCACCCGGGCCGGGCGGTGCGGGCTGGGACCAGCCCGCACCGTAGTACCCACGCTGCTGCTGCGGGTCGCCCGGGTTCGACACGTCAGTTCCCCAGGATCACGGAGCCGTCGGAGCCGTCGGTCGACTCCTCCGTCGGCGTGGCGGGAGCGCTGATGCTCGGCGAGGAGACCCGGCGGGAGCGCGAGCGCCCCTGTCCGGGCTGCTTCGGCTCCGGGAGCGCCTGGAGCACCGAGTCGAGCAGGGACTCGGCATCCGGGGCGACCGCGCGGGGCTCGCGCTTGGGCGCCGCGGCGATCGGGATGTCCAGGATCGCGACGGTGTTGTCGGTCGGCGTCACGGTGGCGCTCGAGCTCACGCGACGGCGGGCCGGGGCCTTCGCCTTCGGTGCGGCTGCGGGCTCGGTGACGGTCGGAGCAGCGACCTTCGGCGCGCGCGCCTCGGGCTCGACGATCACGGAGGGCTCAGCGGTGACCGACGACCCGGGCGCGTCCGACTGCTCGGCAGCGGGTGCCTGCGGCGCATCGGTGGCCCGAGCGTCGGCAGCGGCCTGCTGGTCGCCGCCCTGCTGGTCGCCGCTCTGCTGCTCTGCCCCGCGGCCGCCACGGCCACGGCGACGACGCTTCGAACCGGTCGGCTGCTCGCTACCCGTGCTGTCCGGGCCGGTCGACGCGTCGGCCGACGACGGTGCCGTGGCCTCCGTCGCGGTCGCGGTCACGGCAGCGGCTGCGGCCTCTTGTTCGTCGTGCGAGAGGGTCGAGGCGGCGATCCGCGACAGCGCGTTCTTCACGTCGTCGGTGATCTGGTGCGCCTGGCCGGAGGCACCGTTCGACTGCCCCGAGGAACCGGAGTTCCCCTTGCCACCGTTGCCGTTGCCGTTGCCGTTGTCGGATCGGCCGTTCTCGTTGCCGTTCCCGCCGCGGCCCTTGCGACGGCCCTTGCTCGGGCCCGGGTCGGCGTTGTTGTCGTTGATCTTGGCGTTGACCTCGTCGAGGGACTCGCGCAGGCCGACACCGATCTTCTTGCGGGTCATCTGCACGAGGCCGAGCGAGGTGATCTCGGCGACCTGGTGCTTCGTGCGGTCGCGGCTCAGGCACTCGACCAGGCGGCGGAGCACGAGGTCGCGGTTCTCCTCCAGCACCATGTCGATGAAGTCGACGACGATGATGCCGCCGATGTCGCGCAGGCGGAGCTGGCGGACGAGCTCCTCGGCGGCCTCGAGGTTGTTCTTCGTGACCGTCTCCTCGAGGTTGCCGCCGGAGCCGACGAACTTGCCCGTGTTGACGTCGACGACCGTCATGGCCTCGGTGCGGTCGATGACGAGCGAACCACCGGAGGGCAGCCAGACCTTGCGGTCGAGCGCCTTGTCGATCTGCTCGTTGAGGCGGAACTCCTCGAAGGAGTCGGGGCCCTCGTACCGGACGACGCGGTCCTTGAGGTCCGGGGCGACGGCCGACAGGTACTCGTCGATGGTGCCGCCGGCGGCCTCGCCGTCGATGATCAGCTTCGTGAAGTCCTCGTTGAAGACGTCACGGACGATCTTGATGAGCAGGTCGGGCTCGGAGTGCAGCATCACCGGGGCGTGGCCACCGGCGACCTTCTTCTGGATGGCCTCCCACTGGCTGGTCAGGCGCTGCACGTCGCGGGTGAGCTGCTCCTCGGTCGCGCCCTCGGCGGCGGTGCGCACGATGACGCCCGCGTGCTCCGGCAGGACCTCCTTCAGGATCTTCTTCAGTCGGGCACGCTCGGTGTCCGGCAGCTTGCGCGAGATCCCGTTCATCGAGCCGTTCGGCACGTAGACCAGGTAGCGGCCCGGCAGCGAGATCTGGCTGGTGAGGCGGGCACCCTTGTGGCCGACCGGGTCCTTCGTGACCTGCACGAGGACCTTGTCGCCCGGCTTGAGCGCTGCTTCGATGCGGCGACCGTGGTTGCCGGTCTCGACGGAGTTCCAGTCGACCTCACCGGCGTAGAGCACGGCGTTCCGGCCACGACCGATGTCGACGAACGCCGCCTCCATCGAGGGCAGGACGTTCTGCACCTTGCCGAGGTAGACGTTGCCGATGAGCGACACGTTCTCGGACTTGGTGATGTAGTGCTCGGCGAGGATGCCGTCCTCGAGCACGCCGATCTCGATCGTCGACGAGCTGGAGCGGACGATCATCTGGCGGTCGACGCTCTCGCGGCGGGCGAGGAACTCGTCCTCGCTGACCACCTGACGGCGGCGTCCGGCATCGCGGCCGTCACGACGGCGCTGCTTCTTCGCCTCGAGCCGGGTCGAGCCCTTGATGCGCTGCGGCTCCGTGATGAGCTCCGGCTCGCGGCGGCGCGGCTCCTGGTGGTCGCGCGGCTCGCGGGCCTCGCGGTCGGCGCTCGAACCACGGCGACGCGAGCGACGGCGCGAGCCGCCCTGGTCGTCGCGGTCGTCACGGTCGCGATCGCGGTCGAACCGATCCTCGCGGTCGTAGCGGTCGTCCTCGTCGCGGTCGTGGTCGCGGTCGCGGTCGCGATCGCGCTCGAACCGGGGCGCGCGCTGCGGCAGCTCCGGCAGCACCGGCGCGTGGAAGATCAGGCTGAGCGTGCTCGTGGCCTTCGGCACGAACGGCTCGTCGGCGGGTGCGGCGTCGTCGCTCGCCTCGGCCGTCGGTGCGGCGTCGGCCGGACGGGAGGCGCGGTCCCCGTCCGCCCCGTCGGTCGCGCTGCCCGACTGGTCGCCCGTCACGACCGGCAGGTCACCGGTCAGGGTGCTCACGTCGTGCGGCTCGGCACCGCTGTCGGCGACGGCCTCGACCGCGACGGAGACCGCCCCGGTGTCGGTCGGCTCGACGGGCGACGCGGGCGAGGCCGGAGAGTCGGGCGAGTCCGGCGAATCGGGAGAGTCCGGCGAACCGGCCGACGCGACGCTGGCCGCGGGACGGGCGTCAGCGCCGCCCGTCAGCGCGAGGGTCTCGTCGGCGTGGGGTGCCTGCTCGGCGCCCCCACGGGCCTCCTGGCCGGACGACCGGGCGCGGCGACCGCCGAACAGGCGGCTCCGGCGCTTCGGCGCGTTCTCGTCGTTGGTCGTGTTGTCGTTGTTCTGCTCCACCATGGACTGGTGCACTCCTCGGCCCCACTCGCACCCTTTCGGGTGGCGGGAATTCTGTGTCGTGGCGGGCGGCGTCGACGCCCCCGCGCTCGCTGTCTCGTGATCGGTCCGCGTCAACTTCTCGTTGCGTCCGCGCCCGTTCCGGTCCGGGCACCCGGCCCGTTCCGGCTCGGCATCGGAGTGACGCTGCCCGACCACAGTGCGCTCTCACCGCACCGGATCGTCCGGGTTCGGCCCGGTGGGGCGTCACTCGGAAAGCTCTCTTCGGTGTGCGGTTGGCCGCACGACCTCCAGGCATTATCGCATGCCGCACCCGGAAAGCACCGGAACCCGCATGCGATGATGACCGCGTGACCGCGTCTGCACCTGCCCCCCGTCGTCCGATCGCGATGGCGGTCTTCCTGCTCGTCACCGGGATCGTCGGCCTGTTCGGCTCGTTCCGGCTCGTCCTCGACGAGTTCACGAAGTACGAGAACCCGAAGGCCGTCCTGAGCTGTGACGTGAACCCGTTCATCAACTGCTCCGACGTGATGGCCAGCTGGCAGGGGCACCTGTTCGGGTTCCCGAACCCGCTGCTCGGCGTCATGGGGTTCGTCGCCCCGATCGCCGTCGCCGTGCTGCTGCTCGCCGGGTTCCGGAACGGTTCGCGCTGGTTCTGGATCGTCTTCAACGCCGGGGTCTTCCTGGCGTGGGTGTTCGTGACCTGGCTGTTCACGCAGACCGTCTTCGTCATCGGCGCGCTGTGCCCGTGGTGCATGCTCGTCTGGTCGATGACGATCCCGATGTTCTGGGTGTTCACGATCTGGAACATGGCCCAGGGTCGCTTCGGCGCCGGGGCACAGCGTGTCGGGCGGTCGCTCCTGCCCTTCAGCTGGGCGTTCGCGCTGGCGAACTACCTGGTCATCATCGTCACGATCATCATCAAGTTCCCCGCGGTCCTCACCAGCTTCTGAGCCGTCCCCGCTGCCCCTACGCTCGGGATCGATGAGCGAGATCGAGAGCAGCAGGGCGCGCCGGGACGCCGCACGTGAACGTGCGCGAGCGGCACGGGCGGCGGAGCAGTCTCGACGCCGGCGCCTCCGCACACTCGGCATCAGCGGGATCATCGTCGGTGGCCTCGCGGTGGTCGCGGTGGTCGTCCTGGTCATCGCGAACTCCGTGCAGCCCGCCGGGCCGGGTCCGCGGAACACGGCGAGCGACGGCGTCCTGCTCACCGGGGTGCACGGCAGGATCGTGCCCGTCGAGACGCGAGCGGTGCCCGACGGCGGGACCCCGACCCCGACCGCGCAGGACGGCTCGAAGACCGCGATCACGATCTACGCGGACTACATGTGCCCGTACTGCAACCAGTTCGAGACGGCCCAGATGCCCCGGATCCGGCAGTGGGTGGAGGACGGAACCGCCACCCTCGAGCTGCACCCGCTCGGGCTGCTCGACCGCGTGTCGCTCGGATCGCGGTACTCCACCCGCTCGGCCGCGGCTGCCGCGTGCGTCGCGGACCACGACCCGGACGCGTTCCTGGCCTTCAACAGCTCGCTCTACGACCACCAGCCCTCGGAGAGCACGCGCGGACTCACGAACGACGAGCTGGCGTCCCTCGCGCACGAGGCCGGGGCGACGGCCCCGGCCGTGACGCCGTGCATCACCCGGCAGGACTTCGCCGGGTGGGTGGCCGACGCCACGAACCGGGCGATGAACGACCCGGTGCCGAACTCGTCCCTCGACGGGATCACGAGCACGCCGACGATCATCGTCGACGGCGAGCAGTACAACGCGGACGGTGCGGCATCCCTCGCCGACGTCGACGCGTTCGCGGCCTTCGTCCGGCAGCACGGCAGGGCGCCCTAGCCTCCCCCGCCCCCCCACTCACGACGAACGGCCCCCGCTCCCGGATGGGAGCGAGGGCCGTCGGTCGTTCGGGGAGTGCTACTTCGCCGCGGCGTCGATCGCGGTGATGACGGTGCTCAGGTCGTCCAGGCGCTTGCCGTCGACGACGATCGTCGGCGTGCCGAAGCCCTGCGTGCCCGCGAGCGCCTCGTTCGTGGTGACGGCCTGCGTCGACTTCGTCACCCAGCCCTTGAACTGCTCGGACGACAGGCACTGGGACAGGTCCGAACCGGTCGCGCCGCCCGCCTTGACGAGCTTCGCGATCTCGGAGTTGGTCAGGCCCTTGGTGCCCTCGGCCGGCTGGTTCTCGAAGAACTGCGTCTGCACGTCGAGGAACTTGTCCGGCGCGTAGTTCGCCACGCACATGGCGGCGTTCGCGGCACGGCTGGCGTAGCGGGAGCCGGCGTAGCTGCGGTCGAGGATCGACACCGGCTGGATCGCCAGGGTCGCGTCGCCCGACTTCACCTTGTCGAGGATCTGGTCGGAGTAGGCCGCCTCGAACTGCTTGCAGACCGGGCAGGCCCAGTCGACGTACTCGGTGACCGTCACGGCACCGTCGCTGTTCGCCGTCGGGACCGGCGAGGCCGAGCCCGTCGCGGAGACGGCCGGCGTGGTCACCGGGGTGACCTTGCCGTCCTGGCCGGTGAACTGGATCGCGCCGGTGGCCATGTTCTTCGGCCCGGCTGCGGACACCACGGGCGCGTTGTTCACGTTCACCACGACGATCGCGATGATCGCGGCGATCGCCACGATGCCCAGGCCGATGCCGCCCTGCAGGAACCACTTGTTGCGGCGCTTGCGGCGCTTCTCGGCGTCGGCGCGCTGGCGTGCGACCTCTCGGGCGTGCTGACGCCGCTCGTTCTTGGTGGGTCGGTCGTTGTTCGTCACGTCGTCCCCGTCGCTCAGGCGAACCAGAGCGCGAGCTCGCGCGCGGCCGACTCGGGGCTGTCCGAACCGTGGACCAGGTTCTGCTGCACCTTGAGGCCCCAGTCGCGGCCCAGGTCACCACGGATGGTGCCGGGCGCGGCCGAGGTCGGGTCGGTGGTGCCGGCGAGCGAGCGGAAGCCCGCGATCGCACCGTTGCCGGCGACGCGCACGGCGACGACGGGACCGGACTGCATGAACTCGACGAGCGGCTCGAAGAACGGCTTGCCCTGGTGCTCCTCGTAGTGCGCGTCGAGCAGGTCACGCGGCGCGGTGAGCATCTTCAGGTCGACGAGCTCGTAGCCCTTCGCCTCGATCCGGCGGAGGATCTCACCGGTCAGCTGGCGGGCGACGCCGTCGGGCTTGACGAGGACGAGGGTCTCTTCGAAGTCGGACACGCAGTACTCCCTGTGTTCGGGGTCGAATGTGGTGGTCAGTCCTCGCCCATGGCCGCTCGGCGCGCGGCGTTCTGACGGTCCAGTTGACCGCCCTTGACGAAGCAGAAGACCCACAGCGCCAGGAACACCACGGCGACCGCGAACATGAACGGTTCGATGAACCCGGTGGCGAGGATGGCCGCCTGCAGCAGCCACCCGAACCATACACCGGCCCGGTTGCCCGTCAGACGTGAGGCAGCTGCGAGGACGATGATCGCGCCGATGCCCCCGCCGAAGGCCGCTGCGGGCGGCAGCGTGCCCTTGCCGTAGACGACGAGCATGGGGAAGAAGAACATGATCGCCTCGAGCACGAGCGTGATCGAGAGCAGGCTCTCCTGCGCCCCGCGTTCGCGGCGCGGCTTCCGGGTGCGCGGTGCGCGGCCCGGCCGGGAGGCCCGTGGTGCGTCCGTCACTTCGCCTCGCCTTCGCGGTGCACGAGGTCCATGACCGCGCCCACCATCACGATGGAGCCCGCGACGAGCACGAGGGCGTCCTCGGCGTCCGCCTCGTCGGCCAGGCTGCGCGCTTCCTGCAGTGCGGACGCCAGGGACGGCTCGACGACGACGCGGTCCTCGCCGACCTCGTCGACGACGACCCGGGCGAACTCGTCCGCGTCGAGCGCACGCTCCCCCGGCGGCTGCGTCACGACGAACGTGGCGACGGTGTCCTTGAGCGCGCGGACGAACCCGCGGGCGTCCTTGTCGCCGAGGATCCCGACGACGCCGACGACGTGCTCGGACGGGAACGCGACCGGCAGCGCCTCGGCCAGGGCCTTCGCACCGTGCGGGTTGTGCGCGGCGTCGACGACGACGGTCGGGTCGGTCGCGATGGGCTGCAGGCGACCGGGGCTGGTCGTGCCGGCGATGCCCTCGGACAGGACGTCCTCGTCGAGGGCCTGGGCCCCGCGGCCGAGGAACGACTCGACCGCCGCGATCGCCACGGCGGCGTTCTCGGCCTGGTGCCGGCCGAACAGCGGCAGGAACAGGTCGTCGTAGCGGCCGGCGATGCCCTGCACGGTGATGAGCTGTCCGCCCACGGCCGGGGTGACGTCGACGACACTGAATCCCGTACCTTCGACGGCCAGGGTGGACTCGGTGAGCTCGGCGGCACGCTCGAGTTCGGCGAGGGCCTCGGGGACCTGCCGGCTCGAGACCACGGCGGACGACGGCTTGACGATGCCCGACTTGGTGCGGGCGATCTCGGCCACGGTGGCACCGAGCTGCTTCGCGTGGTCGATGGCGATCGGCGTGAACACCGACACCTGGCTCTGCACGACGTTGGTGGAGTCCCACTCGCCGCCCATGCCGACCTCGATCACGGCGACGTCCACCGGCGCCTCGGCGAAGCACGCCAGGGCGAGGACCGTGAGCGCCTCGAAGAAGGTCAGCGGGAGTTCGCCCTTGTCGGCGAGCTCGCGGTCGGTGATCTCGAGCACCGGGGCGATGTCGTCCCAGTTCTCGACGAACCGGTCCGCCGCGATCGGCTGACCGTCGACCACGATGCGCTCCCGGATCGACACCAGGTGCGGGCTCGTCATCAGACCGGTCCGCAGACCGTGGGCCCGGACGATGCTCTCGATGGTGCGCGCGGTCGACGTCTTGCCGTTCGTGCCCGTCACGTGGATCACCGGGTACGCCAGGTGCGGGTCGCCGAGCAGCTCGACGGCGCGGCGCGTGGCGGTCAGCCGGCGCTCGGGGGCCTGTTCGCCGATGCGGGCGTACAGGGCGGCCTCGACGCGGCGGACCTCGTCGTCGTCGCCGCCGTAGGGCACGGCGTCGGCCGGAGCGTCGCCGGAGGGGCCGACCGGGATCCGGATGCCGTCCGCGTCGCGCCCATCAACACCGTGACCGTCGAGCTCGTCGTGTCCGACGAACTCCTCGTTCGCCTCGTGGTCGTCGTACTGGTCGTGGTCACTCATGCGCGTGCTACCTCCACGGATACCTTCGCACCGTCACCGACGTCGGTGGTGGTGTCGTCCGCCCCGAGGGGCACGATCTCGACGCTCGTCGCCAGGGTCTCCCCCGCGATGAGCTCCTGGTGCGCGCGGACCGCGCCGTCGGCCGTGTCGTCCACCCGGAGGGTCAGGGCGATCCGGTCGCTGACGTCGAGGTCGGCGTCGCGGCGGGCCTGCTGGACGGCGCGGACGACGTCACGGGCGAGCCCCTCGGCCTCGAGCTCGGGCGTGGTTACGGTGTCGAGCACGACGAAACCGCCCTCGTCGAGGAACGCCACGGCCACCGAGGCGTCGGCCACGGTGAGGTCGAGCGAGTACTCGCCCTCGATCAGGTCGACGCCACCGACGGTCACGCCGGAGTCGGTCGCGGTCCAGTCGCCCTTCTTGGCGGCCGGGATCACCTGCTGCACCTGCTTGCCGATGCGGGGGCCGGCGACGCGGGCATTGACGGTGAGCTTCCGCTCGATGCCGTACTGCGCCAGCGACTCCTCGGCCTGGGCCTCGAGCACCACGCGCTTGACGTTGAGCTCGTCGCGCAGGATGTCGGCGAACGGTTCGACCGCGGCCGGGTCCGGCACCACCAGGGTCAGCGTGGCCAGGGGCAGGCGGACGCGCTTGCCGGTGGCCTTGCGGAGCGCCAGACCCTTCGAGGCGACGTCGCGCACGCGGTCCATCGCGTCGACGAGGGCGTCGTCGGCCGGGAACTCGTCGGGGTCCGGGAAGTCCGTCAGGTGGACGCTGCGTCCGCCGGTCAGGCCCTTCCAGATCTCCTCGGTGACGAGCGGCGCGAGCGGGGCGGCGACCCGGGTCAGGGTCTCGAGCACGGTGTACAGCGTGTCGAACGCCGCACGGGTCTCGGCGCCGGCGTCCGCGTCGGCCCCGGTCCAGAACTTGTCGCGCGAGCGGCGGACGTACCAGTTCGTGAGCACGTCGGCGAAGTCGCGGACGGCCTGGGCCGCGAGCGGGGTGTCGAGCGCGTCGAGGTGTGTCCGGACGTCGGTGACGAGGACCCGGGTCTTCGCGAGCAGGTACCGGTCGAGCACGTCGGTCGAGTCGGTCCGGCGCTGGGCCCGGTACCCGTCGGGGCCCGAGGCGTTCGCGTACAGGGTGAAGAAGTAGTACGTCGACCACAGCGGCAGCATGAACTCGCGGACGCCCTGGCGGATGCCCTCCTCGGTGACGACGAGGTTGCCGCCGCGGATCACCGACGAGGACATCAGGAACCAGCGCATGGCGTCGGCGCCGTCACGGTCGAAGACCTCGGAGACGTCCGGGTAGTTCCGGAGCGACTTCGACATCTTCTGGCCGTCCGAGCCGAGGACGATGCCGTGGCTGATGACGTTCTGGAACGCCGGCCGGTCGAACAGCGCGGTGGAGAGCACGTGCATGACGTAGAACCAGCCGCGCGTCTGCCCGATGTACTCGACGATGAAGTCGGCCGGGCTGTGCGACTCGAACCACGCAGCGTTCTCGAACGGGTAGTGCACCTGGGCGTACGGCATCGAGCCGGAGTCGAACCACACGTCGAACACGTCGGTGATCCGGCGCATCGTCGAGTTGCCCGTCGGGTCGTCGGGGTTCGGCCGCGTCAGGTCGTCGATGAACGGCCGGTGCAGGTCGACTTCACCGTCGGCGTTCACCGGCAGGCGACCGAAGTCGCGCTCGATGTCGGCGAGCGAGCCGTACACGTCGGTGCGCGGGTGCTCGGGGTCGTCGGACTGCCACACCGGGATCGGCGTGCCGAAGTAGCGGTTGCGCGAGACCGACCAGTCGATGGCGTTGCCGACCCACTTGCCGAACTGGCCGTCCTTGACGTTGTCCGGCACCCAGTTGATGTCCTGGTTGAGCTGGCCCATGCGGTCGCGGAGCTCGGTGACGCGGACGAACCACGACGAGACGGCCTTGTAGATGAGGGGCTTCCGGCACCGCCAGCAGTGCGGGTAGCTGTGCTCGTAGGACGCCTGGCGGAGCAGTCGCCCGGCGTCGCGGACGGCCTTGGTCAGCGGCTTGTTCGCGTCCGACCAGAGCATGCCGGCGACCTCGCCGAACTGCGACGTGAAGACGCCGCCCTCGTCGAGGGACAGCACGACGGGGATGCCGGCGGCGGCGCAGACCTCCTGGTCGTCGGCACCGTAGGCCGGGGCCTGGTGCACGATGCCGGTGCCCTCACCGGTCTCGACGTACTCGGCGACCAGTACTCGCCAAGCGTTCTCGTACCCTTCCTGGTCGGCTAGGAAGTCGAACAGCCGCTCGTACTCGACGCCGTCGAGCTCGGCGCCCGTCAGCGTGCGCGCGACGGCGGCGAGCGCCTCGTCACCCGAGGCGTAGCCGAGCTCCTTCGCGTGCGCGGCCACGGTGTCGGACGCGAGCAGGTAGGAGACGGAACCGGCGTCGGCACCGTCAGCCGCGCCTCCAGGCCCTGCCGGGACGACCGCGTACGCGATCTCCGGACCGACTGCCAACGCGGCGTTCGTCGGGAGGGTCCAGGGGGTCGTCGTCCAGGCGAGCGCCCGCACACCGGTCAGGTCGAGCGCGGAAGCGCGGTCGCCGTGCAGCGGGAACGAGACGGTGACGGACTGGTCCTGGCGCATCTTGTAGACGTCGTCGTCCATGCGCAGCTCGTGGTTGGACAGCGGCGTCTGGTCGTTCCAGCAGTACGGCAGGACCCGGAAGCCCTCGTACGCCAGGCCCTTGTCCCAGAGCTGCTTCCAGGCCCAGAGCACGCTCTCCATGAAGGTGACGTCGAGGGTCTTGTAGTCGTCCTCGAAGTCGACCCAGCGCGCCTGGCGGGTGACGTACTCCTGCCACTCGTCGGTGTACTGCAGCACCGACTTCTTGGCGGCGGCGTTGAAGACGTCGATGCCCATGGCGTCGATCTCGTGCTTCTCGGTGATGCCGAGCTGGCGCATCGCCTCGAGCTCGGCGGGCAGGCCGTGGGTGTCCCAGCCGAAGCGGCGGTGCACCTGCTTGCCGCGCATGGTCTGGTAGCGCGGGAAGACGTCCTTGGCGTAGCCGGTCAGCAGGTGCCCGTAGTGCGGCAGGCCGTTGGCGAAGGGCGGGCCGTCGTAGAAGGTCCACTCCGGGCAGCCCTGTCGCGCGTCGATGGACGCCTGGAACGTGTCGTCGCGCTTCCAGAAGGCGAGGATGCCCCGCTCGACGGCGGGGAAGCTCGGCGAGGGGACGACGCCATCGGCATCGGCGTTCAACGGGTACGGCACCGGGACTCCTTGTGGGTTCGCTCGATCTCCACGAGGACGGAAACAGGTTCCGCGGTACCACCTCGTTTGCCGCCCAACGTGCGCTGTGCGACCACTCTGTGTCGGGGGTGGTGACGGTCCCGAACCCGCCCGGTTCTACTGACGGAGCCGCTGGTGCGCTCCGCGTTCTTCCGGAAGCTCCCCGGTGATGGCCGGATCGACGCTCGTGGAACACGACTTTACCGGACGGGAGCATGCTTGAGTGATGCCCGCAGAAGAACGCCCAGAGTCACTCGTCACCGTCCTGATCGCGTTCGGGGCGAACCTGCTCGTCGCGATCGCGAAGACGGTCGCCTCGCTCGTCTCGGGTTCGGCCTCGATGGTGGCTGAGGCGGCGCACTCCTGGGCGGACACCGGCAACGAGATCTTCCTGCTCGTCGCGGAACGACGGGGCGGCAAGAAGCGGGACACCGCGCACCCGCTCGGGTACGGACGCGAGACGTACATCTGGTCGATGTTCGCCGCGTTCGGCCTGTTCACGGCCGGTGCGATCGTGTCGATCTACCACGGCATCTCGGAGTTCGGGGACGCCGGGCCGGCCGAGGACGTCGTGCTCAACTACGTCGTGCTCGGGGTCGCGTTCCTGCTCGAGGGCACGAGCTTCCTGCAGGCGTACCGGCAGGCGCACGGCGCCGCGACGAAGCGCAAGGTCCCGGTGCTGCGGCACGTGCTGCAGTCGTCGAACCCGACGCTCCGTGCGGTGTTCGCCGAGGACGCGGCGGCGCTGATCGGCCTGGTCGTGGCGTTCCTCGGGGTGTTCCTGCACCAGGTCACCGGGCTGGCGGTCTTCGACGCGCTCGGCTCCATCGCGATCGGTGTGCTGCTCGGGGTCGTGGCGATCGTCCTGATCGACCGCAACCGCCGGTTCCTGCTCGGTCAGAGCACGTCGCCGGAGCTCGAGAACGCGGTGCTCGTCGAGCTGCTGGGCCGGTCGCAGGTCGAGCGGGTCACCTACCTGCACCTGGAGTTCGTGGGGCCGTCGCGGGTGTACCTCGTCGCGGCCGTCGACCTGACGGGCAACGAGACCGAGGAGCACGTGGCGGTGCGGTTGCGCGACGTGGAGCAGTCGCTCGAGGACAGCCCGTACATCGAGGAGGCCGTCCTCACCCTGAGCTACCCGGGCGACGAGTCGCTGGTGCCGACCGACGGCGACGTGCCCGAGGTCGTGCGCGACGGCACGGCTTCGGACGTGGCGTCCGGTGGCGCGGGGACCCTGCGCACGGAGTGAGCGCCGGCTGGGTGGGTGGCCGGCGGCGGAGTTCGTGTTGCAAGACGCCGGCGTGTCAGCAAGACGCCGCCATGTGCTCGAGACGCCGCCGGTTTCAGCGGCGTCTCGCCGTCGAGGCGGCGTCAGGTGAAGACGCCGGCGTGTTCCGTGGGCGACAGAGCGTCAGACGGGAGGCGCGGTGCCAGGCCGCCACGGGCCTCCCGTCCGCCGCCCGTCACGTCCACCGCCCCGCGCGCGGCCCGTGGGACGCCGGCGTGTCAGCAAGACGCCGCCATGTGCTCGAGACGCCGCAGGATAAGGCGGCGTCTCGCCGTCGAGGCGGCGTCGCGCGAAGACGCCGGCGCGTCAGCGGGCGTCGAGGCCCGCGACCACCGGGGTGAGTGCCGCCGCGACGTACTCGACGAGCGCACGGCGGCCGACCCCGTCGGTGACCCACACCCCGAACGCCGCGGCGGCGGCACCGAGCATCGCGCCGGACACCGTCTGCGGCCAGAGCGAGCGCGGCTGCTCCCCCGTGCGGCCCGCGACGAAGGCGGCGACGGCCTCGTGCTGCGCCGTCACCCGGACCGCGACGCCGGCCACCAGCTCGGGCCCGATGCCCATCACCTCGGCCTGCGCGACGGCCCACGGCACGCGCTCGGGGTCGTGGGCACGGGCTGCTGTGAGGAGCGCCTGCTCGACGGCCCGGACGACGCTCGGCTCGGTCGACGCGGCGAGGTACCCGGGCAGCCCGGCGACGGCGGCGTCGAGTTCGAGCCACATCACGTCGGCCTTCGCCGGGAAGTAGTTGAAGAACGTCGCACGGCTGACCCCGGCGCGGGCGGCGATCTGGTCGACCGTGGTGCGTCCGTACCCCTGCTCGAGGAAGAGCTCGGCGGCGGCGTCCGCGAGCACCTCGGCGCTCGAGCGTCGGGGTCGGCCACCGCGGCGGATCGGTTCGTCCATGGGCCCCAGTAAACCGCTAGACTCGGTCAGCCATGATCTTGGACTCAGTACAGAAAACCCTCACCGCCGTCGCGGGCGCCTCGGCGGTCCTGCTCGTCCTGGCTGCCTGCAGCGGACCGGGCACGAGCACCGGGAGCAGCAGCCCGGTCGCGGGCGGCACGCTCACCTACGCCTCCGGCGACGCCGAACCGACCTGCCTCGACCCGCACGTCGGCGGCAACTACCCGCAGGCGCTCCTGGCGACGCAGTACATCGAGGAGCTCGTCGGGCTCGAGGACGGCAAGCCCACGCCGGAGCTCGCGACGAAGTGGACCACGAGCGACGACGGGAAGACCCTGACGTTCACCCTGCGTGACGACGTCTCCTTCACCGACGGCACCCCGTTCGACGCCGCCGCGGTCGTGGCGAACATCGAGCACGTGCAGGACCCGGCCACCGCCTCGAGCACCGGCTACCTGGCGCTGCAGTCCATCACGAAGGCGACCGCCACCGACGAGCACACCGTCACGCTGACGCTGAGCCGGCCGGACAGCGCGCTGCTCGAGTCCTTCTCGCAGCCCTGGGTGGGCATGGAGTCCCCGAAGGCGCTCGAACGGAAGCAGGCGACGAACTGCGAGTCCCCCGTCGGCACCGGCCCCTTCGAGGTCACCGGTTGGAAGCACGGCGACCGCGTCACCCTGATGAAGAACACCGACTACTGGGGCGCGACGAAGCCGCGCCTGTCCGGCATCACGTGGCGGTTCCTGCCGGACTCGACCTCACGCTACGCCGCGCTGCAGTCCGGCCAGGTCGACGTGATCGACAACGCCCAGCCCGACCAGCTCAAGGCCGCGTCGGCGAAGGGTGCCATCCGCGACCTCGATGCCCCGCGCCCCGGCGCCTCGAACCGGCTCGAGCTGAACTCCGGGCACGGGGTGTTCCGCGACGAAGCGGTGCGCCAGGCCTTCATCGCCGGTGCCGAGATCGACCCCGGCCTGCAGTCGCTGTTCCTCGGCACCGCCAAGCGCTCGTACTCGGTGCTCTCGAGCGCGGAGCCGCTCGCGTACTCCGAGAAGAGCCGGTTCGGCTACTCCCCCAGCAAGGCGAAGCATCTCCTCGACGACGCCGGGTGGAAGGTCGGGTCCGACGGCATCCGCGAGAAGGACGGCCAGCAGCTCACCGTGACGTTCCCCGTCTCGACGAACCAGTCGGTGCCGGCCGAGCGCAGCCTGTTCCAGCAGATCCAGGCGTCCGAGAAGGCCGTCGGGTTCAAGGTCGTGCTCGACGAACTCGACCTGTCCAGCTGGTACGCCGCCCTCGCCGCGAACGAGTACGACGTCGTCAGCGCCCCGTACACGAAGGTCGGTCCGGACGTCCTGCGCATCCTGTACGACAGCGCGAGCATCGAACCGGCACCGTCGGGCTACTTCGCGAACCTGGCCCAGCTCGACGACCCCGCGCTCGACCGGCTGCTCGAG
Organism: Curtobacterium sp. MMLR14_002; assembly: GCF_001864975.1. Classification (NCBI taxonomy): domain Bacteria; kingdom Bacillati; phylum Actinomycetota; class Actinomycetes; order Micrococcales; family Microbacteriaceae; genus Curtobacterium; species Curtobacterium sp. MMLR14_002. The sequence continues at coordinate 128,254 of NZ_MJGT01000061.1, read as the reverse complement.
CAGGCTGCCCGCACCTCGGACGCCGACGAGCGCGCCGACCTGTACGAGCAGGCGCAGAAGGCGATCCTGGCGAGCGACACCGTGCTCCCCCTGTACGACCAGCAGAACCACTTCCTGGTGCGCTCGGCCGTGCACGGCATCCGGACCACCCCGGTCTCGACGCCCTGGTTCGGCACCGCCTGGATCGACCGCTGACACGGATGCGATGGGTCTGGTGGGCCGTCCGGCGGCTCGCCGGGGGCATCGGTGTGCTCTGGGCCGTCGCGACGATCGTCTTCGTCGCGATCCGGCTCATCCCCGGTGACCCGGCGCTCGCGATCCTGGGCGGACCGGGGTCGCAGGCCTCGGCCGAGGCCGTCGCCCAGGTCCGCCACGAGTACGGCCTCGACCAGCCGGTCCTGGTGCAGTACGCGGTGTTCCTCGGACGCCTGGCGACCGGGCAGCTCGGCGACTCGTACGCCTTCCGCACCCCGGTCGCGACGCTCCTCGCCCAGCAGCTGCCCGTCACGCTGACGCTCGCGGTCGCAGGCCTCGTCGTCGCCTGGGTGCTGGCGATCGTCGCCGCGTGGGCATCGACACAGCGCGGCCGGGTCGCCGCCGGGCTCACCAGCGCCCTGAGCGTCACCGCGAGCGTGATGCCGCACTTCTGGCTCGGCAGCGTGCTCATCGTCGTCTTCGCCACGTCCCTGGGGTGGGTGCCGGCGGTCAGTGACGGCACCGCGCGCGGCTGGGTGCTCCCGGTGCTGACCGTGGCCGTGCCGGTCGCCGGGTACCTGGCCGAGACCGTGCGCGACGGCGTGGTCGACGCGCAGCGCTCCGCCTTCGCACTCGCCGCCCGGGGTCGGGGCGAGACCCGCCTCGGCCTGTTCGGACGGCACCTGCTCCGGCACGCCGCCCTGCCCGGGATCGCGCTGTCCGCGTGGGCCTTCGGGTCGCTCGTCTCCGGAGCCGTGGTCGTCGAGTCCGTGTTCGCCCTGCCCGGCATCGGCCGTGCCCTGGTCACCGCCGTCACCCAGCGGGACATGCCGCTCGTCGCCGGCATCGCGATGGTGTCGGCGGCCGCGTACGTGGTCGTGCTGGCCGTGGCCGACCTCGTCGAACGCGCCGTCGACCCGCGCAGCACCGCACGGAACGCGGCCCTGCGCCCCGGTGCTGCGCGACGCCGTGGGCCCGGCCGTCCGGCGGGCGCGCGGTGAGCGGGATCGCCGACCCGGGCCTCCAGACCGGAGCGCCCGGCCACCAGACCGCCGCCGGCACCGAGCGCGTCCGTGGGGGGACGCTCGGCGCCGGCGGCATCGCCGCGGGGGTGGTCGTCCTGGTCGCCGTCGTGGCGGCGGCGTGGCCCGCCCTGCTCGGCGGCGGGGACCCGCTCGCGGTGCATCCCGCAGATGCCCTGGCCGCGCCGAGCGGCGCGCACCCGTTCGGCACCGACGAGTCCGGACGCGACGTCCTGGCGCGGGTGGTCGCGGGGACCCGGGCATCGCTCGTCGTCGGCGTCGCCGCGACCCTGATCGGCGGCGGCGTGGGCGTCCTGCTCGGCGTCGTCGCCGGACTCGGGGCCGGGGCCGGACGACCCGGACGCCTGCTCGACGCCGTCATCGGCCGCGTCACCGAGGTCGCCTTCGCCCTGCCGCTGCTGCTCGTCGCCCTGGTCGTCATCGCCGTGACCGGTCCGGGTCCGGTGCCGGCGGTGCTCGCCGTCGGGTTCGCGACCGCTCCCGGCTACGCCCGGATCGTGCGCGGCCTGGTCCGCGCCGCCCGGAGTTCGCAGGTGGTCGAGACGGCGGTGCTGCTCGGCCGCTCCCCCGTCCGCACCGTGGTCCGGCACGTGCTGCCGACGGCGCTGTGGCCCGTCGTCGCCGTCGCCACGCTCGGGGTCGGGCAGGCGGTCGTGTGGGCCTCGGCGCTGAGCTACCTCGGCGTCGGCACGCCCCCGCCCGCGCCGGAGTGGGGCGCGATGCTCGCCGACGGTCGCACGTACCTGCAGACCGCGCCGTGGATGAGCACCTTCCCCGGACTCGCGATCGTGGTGCTCGCGACCGCCGTCACCGTGCTCGGCCGGGCGATCCGACGGACCGGGGCCGCGCGGTGAGCGCCGTGCTCGACGTCCGCGGGCTCACCGTCGCCATCGGCGGCACCCAGATCGTGCACGGTGTCGACCTGCGCGTCGACGCCGGCGAGTGCGTCGCCCTGGTCGGGGCGTCCGGCTCCGGCAAGACCGTCACCGCCCGCGCCGTGCTCGGTCTGTCCGCGCCCGGCGCCGCCGTGCACGCCGACGTGTTCGCGGTCGACGGCGTCGACGTGGGCGGGTACGCGGACCGGCGGTGGCGTCGGCTGCGGGGATCACGGGTCGGCTACGTCGGCCAGGAGGCCCTGGGCGCGCTGGACCCGCTGCGCCCCGTCGGGCGCGAGGTCGCCGACAGCCTCCGCCTGCACACCGAGATGCGTGCGGCCGAGCGCGTGGACGCCGTGCGCGACGCCCTGGCCGCGGTGGACCTCGACCCGGACATCGCGACCGACGGCCGGCTCGCCGGGACGCTGTCGGGCGGGATGCGACAGCGGGCCCTCATCGCCGCGGCCACCGTCGGGTCCCCCGCGCTGCTGGTCGCCGACGAACCGACGACGGCGCTCGACGCCGGGGTCGCCGTCACCGTGATGGAACAGCTGCGGGCCGCGCAGGCCCGCGGTGCCGGACTGCTCGTCATCACTCACGACCTGGGGCTCGTCGCGGGGTGGGCGGACCGGGTCGCCGTCGTGCACGAGGGCCGTATCGTCGAGCAGGGCGCGGTCGCCGAGGTCTTCGCGGCGCCGCAGCACCCCGCGACCCGGGCGCTGGTGCGCGCGGCCGGCGCTGCCGCGGCGGCTGCGGCTGCTGCGCCGGCGCCGGCGCACGGTGCCGATCTCGCAGACCGGTGCGAGGTCGATGGCTCCGTGCAGTCCTCTGACGATGCACCGAGCGGCCAACCTCGCACCGACCGCGCGACTGCGCACCGTGCGCCGATCAGCGACCGCGGCACCGAGCGGGCAACCTCGCACGGTGCGAGGGGCGGCGTGCTCGCGGCGCGAGGGCTCTCGCGGGAGTACGACGGGGTGCTCGCGGTCGACGACGTGTCGTTCGGGCTCGAACGCGGCCGGGTGCTCGGGGTGATCGGCGCCTCGGGCTCGGGCAAGACGACGCTGGCGCGGATGCTCCTCGGGCTCGAGACGCCCGACGCCGGCGCGGTCACGCTCGACGACGAACCCTGGGTCCCGCTGCCCGAGCGCGAGCGCCGCCCCCGACGGCACCGGGTCGCGGCCGTCGTCCAGGACCCCGGCGCGACGTTCGACGAACGGTGGAACGTCGAGCGCGTCCTCGCCGACGCGTTCTCACGCGGTGACGAACGGCGGGCGCGCGGTTCGCTCGGCGAACGGGTCGACGCGGCACTGCGGCAGGTCGATCTCGACCCCGTGCTGCGGTCCCGCTCCCCCCGCACCCTGTCCGGCGGGCAACGACAGCGGCTCGCGATCGCCCGTGCGCTGGCGACCGACCCCGAGGTGATCGTGCTCGACGAGCCGGTCACCGCCCTCGACGCCACGGTGCAGGACGCCGTGCTGCGGCTGCTCGAACGGCTCCGCGACGAGACCGGGGTGGCGATGGTGTTCGTGTCGCACGACCTCCGGGCGGTCCGGCGGATGGCCGACGACGTCCTCGTGGTGCACCGCGGCGCGGTCGTCGAGCACGGCCCCGCCGCCGAGGTCTTCGCGCGCCCGGCGCACCCGGTGACCGCGCGGCTGCTGCACGCCGCGGAGCGGCTGGCAGCCGGCCCCGCGGCGGGGACCGCAGCCGACCTCACGGACTGAGCGACCGTCCACGCGCGCTCGCACCCGTGGACTGTCGCTGCGCGCGTGACGTCACCGACGGCCCGGCAACGGCCAGGAGGCCCGGGGCGCGTTCCGTGACGGAACGTGCACCGGGCCTCCTGGCCGGGTTGCCGCGGGGCGGCCCCGTGGTCAGGAACCGGAGGGTTCCTTCTGGGCGGCGTCGGCCGAGATGATCGGGATCTCGCTCGTCGAGAAGTCCTTCGCCCAGTCGGACTGCGCGAGCTCCGACGTCGGGTCGTTGTAGTCCTCGATGACGCCGGCGATCTCGTCCTCGGAGCCGACCGTCGGGCCCGAGCCCATGAGCGGGCTCGCGGCGGTCTCCTTGGTGAAGTACACCGCGACCAGGCCGATCACGGCGGCGAGCATCAGGTAGAACGCGGGGATGTCCTCGGCCCAGCCGTACCCGGCGTCCTTCGCGGCGTTGATGAGCGCGGCGGTCGCGAGCGGGGTGGTCCCGCCGAAGAGCGACACCGACACGTTGAACGCGATCGCCAGGGCGCCGTAGCGGATGATCGTCGGGAACAGCGCGGGCAGCGTCGACGGCATGGTCGAGGTGAACGTGACCAGCACGACGCCGAGGATCAGCAGGCCGGCGAAGACGCCGACACCGGTGCCGGTCTGGACCAGCTTGAGGGCCGGCCAGGACAGCAGGATGAAGCCGATGCAGCCGGCGGCGAGCACCGGACGGCGCCCGAACCGGTCGGACAGCCGGCCGCCGAAGGTGATGACGACCATCATGAGCAGCATCACGATGACGATGAGGATCAGGCCGAACGTGGCGTTCTGGCCGAGGTTCTGCTCGAGGTAGGTCGGCATGTACGACAGCAGCATGTAGTCGGTCACGTTGAAGACCAGGACCAGACCGATGCAGATGATGAGCGAGCGCCAGTTCTCGGCGAAGAGCTTGAGGAACGGGGTCTTCTGGCCCTCGCGCTCGGCGGCCTGCTCCTGCTGCTTCTGGAACGCCGGGGTCTCCTCGAGCTTGAGGCGCAGGTAGAGGCCGATCAGGCCGAGGGGGCCCGCGATGATGAACGGGATGCGCCAGCCCCAGCTGAGCAGGGCGTCCTCGGACAGGCCGAACTGCAGGCCGGTGACGATCGAGGCGCCGAGCACGTAGCCGGCGAGGGTGCCGAACTCGAGCCACGAGCCCATGAAGCCGCGGCGCTTGTCGGGCGAGTACTCGGCGATGAAGGTCGCGGCGCCGCCGTACTCACCACCGGTCGAGAAGCCCTGCACGAAGCGGGCGACGAGCAGCAGGACCGGGGCCCAGAAGCCGATCGTGTCGTACGACGGGATCAGGCCGATCATGAGCGTGCCCGCGGCCATCAGGATCATCGTCAGCGCGAGGACCTTCTGGCGGCCGATCTTGTCGCCGATCGGGCCGAACACGGCACCGCCGATCGGGCGCACGATGAACGCTGCGGCGAAGAAGCCGAACGTGGCGACGATGTTCGCGGCCGGGTCGCCCTGCGGCAGGAACACCTGCGAGATGGTGACCGTCAGGTACGCGAAGATGCCGAAGTCGAACCACTCCATGGCGTTGCCGAGCGCGGCAGCCGCGACGGCACGCTTGAGCAGCGACTCCTCGACGACGGTGACGTCGTCCTTCGTCAGATCGCGACGAGCGCGCTTCGCGGCGCCCTTCGTGCGCAACGGCCGATCGCCGTGCGGGTGGGGTGCGTTGTTCGGTGCCAAGTCGTTCCTCCGGGGTGCGGTGCTTCCTTCGGGCGTCCGGCGGACGGCGACGTTGCAGCTCCTGCGAACCCTGCGCTCGCCGGACAAACCCAGGAAGACTAGCAGGCTCCGGGCGTGTCCGACAGTTCGGTGTGCTAGGCGCTGCTCGGTGGTGGCCGCGTCCGACCGGTTCGTCCGCCTGCGTGCGCGTGCGCGGCCGCTACGATTGGGGCACCGCGCGTCAGGCGCGGAACACTCAGGCACCTCATCACGGACTCGGTGCCGCACACACGTACGGAAGGCACACCCATGACCAAGCCCATGCCCGAGAAGCCCAGCGTCGACGGACTGGAGCAGGTCTGGGGGCCGGTCTGGGAACAGGACGGCACCTACCGCTTCGACCGCGAGGCCGCCGGTCACCGCGACGCCGTCTGGTCGATCGACACCCCGCCGCCCACCGCCTCCGGCTCGCTGCACATCGGGCACGTGTTCTCGTACACGCACACCGACCTCAAGGCCCGGTTCGAGCGCATGCGCGGCAAGCACGTCTTCTACCCGATGGGCTGGGACGACAACGGTCTGCCCACCGAGCGCCGTGTGCAGAACTACTACGGCGTCCGCTGCGACCCGACCCTGCCGTACGACCCCGACTTCACGCCGCCGTTCGAGGGCGGGGACGGCAAGTCCTCGAAGGCCGCCGACCAGCTGCCCGTGTCGCGCCGCAACTTCATCGAGCTGTGCGAGCGCCTGACCGTGCAGGACGAGCAGCAGTTCGAGGAGCTCTTCCGCACGCTCGGCCTGTCGGTCGACTGGACCCAGTCGTACCGCACCATCGACGACACCTCGCGGGCCAGCGCCCAGCGCGCGTTCCTGCGCAACCTCGAGCGCGGCGAGGCCTACCAGGCCGACGCCCCGACCCTGTGGGACGTCACGTTCCGCACCGCGGTCGCGCAGGCCGAGCTCGAGGACAAGGAGATGCCCGGCGCGTACCACGGCATCGCCTTCCACCGCACCGACGGTGGCGACGACGTCGTCATCCAGACCACCCGCCCGGAGCTCCTGCCCGCCTGCGTCGCCCTGGTGGCCCACCCGGACGACGAGCGGTTCCAGGACCTCTTCGGCACCACGGTCCGCTCCCCCCTGTTCGACGTCGAGGTCCCGGTGCTCGCACACCACCTGGCGCAGAAGGACAAGGGCGCCGGCATCGCGATGGTCTGCACCTTCGGTGACACCACCGACGTCGTGTGGTGGCGCGAGCTGCAGCTGCCGAACCGCGCGATCATCGGCTTCGACGGCCGCGTGCGCTCGGACGAACCCGCCTGGATCGAGTCCGCGACGGGCCGGGAGCTCTACGCCGAGATGGCCGGCAAGACCGTGTTCTCGGCCAAGAAGGTCGTCGTCGACGCGCTGACCGAGTCCGGCGAGCTGATCGGTGACGTCAAGACCATCCAGCACCCGGTGAAGTTCTTCGAGAAGGGCGACAAGCCCCTCGAGATCGTGTCGACCCGCCAGTGGTACATCGTCAACGGTGCGCGCGACGAGCAGCTGAAGAGCACGCTCCGCCGGCGCGGCGAGGAGATCGCGTTCCACCCGGACTTCATGCGCGTGCGCTACGACAACTGGGTCGGTGGCCTGTCCGGCGACTGGCTCATCTCGCGCCAGCGCTTCTTCGGCGTGCCGCTGCCCGTCTGGTACCCGCTCGATGCCGACGGCAACCCGGTGTTCGACCAGCCGATCGTGCCGACAGAGGCACAGCTGCCCGTCGACCCGGCCTCCGAGCCCGCCCCCGGCTTCACCGAGGACCAGCGCGGCGTGCCCGGCGGGTTCCAGGGCGAGCTCGACGTCATGGACACCTGGGCCACCTCGTCGCTGACCCCGCAGCTCGCGGGCAAGTGGGAGACCGACCCGGCGCTCTACGACCTGGTGTACCCGTACGACGTCCGCCCGCAGGCGCAGGACATCATCCGCACCTGGCTGTTCACGACCGTGCTCCGCAGCCAGCTCGAGGCCGACGTGGTGCCGTGGAAGCACGCCTCGATCTCCGGCTTCATCGTCGACCCCGACCGCAAGAAGATGTCGAAGTCGAAGGGCAACGTCGTCACGCCGCTGTCCATCCTCGAGCAGCACGGCGCCGACGCGGTCCGCTACTGGGCGGCCTCGTCCAAGCTCGGCACGGACGCAGCCTTCGACCCGCAGAACCCGAAGCAGATCAAGGTCGGCCGTCGTCTGGCGATCAAGGTGCTCAACGCGGCGAAGTTCGTCTACGGCTTCCCACTGCCCGAGGGCGCCACGAGCGTCACCGAGGCGCTCGACGTCGACATGCTCGCCGAGCTCGGTGCCGTCGTCGAGCAGGCCACCGCGGCGTTCGACGGGTTCGACCACGCGCGTGCCCTCGAGATCACCGAGCGCTTCTTCTGGACGTTCTGCGACGACTACCTCGAGCTCGTGAAGGAGCGTGCCTACGGCACCGCGTCCGACGCGACGCACGAGACGCAGGCGAGCGCGGTCCTGGCGCTGCGCGGCGCGATCGACGTGCTGCTCCGACTGCTGGCACCGTTCCTCCCGTACGCGACGGAAGAGGTGTGGGCCTGGACCCACGACACCAGCGTGCACCGGGCCTCCTGGCCGACCGCTGCCGACCTGCCGACCGACGCGGCCCCCACCGGGCTGCTCGTGGCCGTCGGACAGGCGCTCATCGGGATCCGCGGTGCGAAGACGGCGGCGAAGGCGTCCCAGAAGACGCCCGTGACGCGTGCGGTCGTCGCGGCGCCCGCCGAGACGCGGGTGCTCATCGAGCGCGCGGCAGTCGACCTCGCGGCCGTCGGCCGCATCGAGAACCTGTCGTTCGTCGACGGCGACGAGCTCGCCGTCACCGAGATCGAGCTCGCGGAGCAGCAGGCGTAACGTCGGCGATCCGGGCCGGGTCGCGTCGGCGACCCGGCCCGTCAACCACCGGACTGGAGGCACGGATGCAGTTGGGCACACGCTGGAACGTGGGTGGGGAGCCGCCTGCGCGACTGCCCGAGACGATGGTCGTCGCCGTGCGCGGGGTCGAGGACGAGCTCGCGGCGGAGTCCGTCGACACGGCGACGTGGGGCTGGACCCTGACGTTCCTGGAGGGCAAGCCGATCGTCGAGCTCGACGACGGCACCTCGATCCACCTCGACGCGCTCGGGCACGCCCAGGTGACGAACCCCGACGACGCGGGCGAAGAGGACTAGCGCGCGCGGCGCGTTGCGCGCTGCGCGGCGCGCTGCGCTGCGCGTTGCGCGCTGCGCGCTGCGCGCTGCGCGCTGCGCGGCGCTTGGAGTGCAGAAATGGTCGGGTCCCCGGTGCGGACCCGACCATTTGTGCTCACGATGCGGGCGCCCCCGCCGGGGAGCGCCCGCGTGATCGCCGAGGGATCAGGACTCGGCGAGCCAGGTGCGCAGGACCTCGTTCACCTCGGCGGTGTGCGTGGTGAGCAGGCCGTGCGGGGCGCCCTCGATCTCGACGTACTTCGCCGCGGGCAGTGCCTGGGTGAAGCGTCGGCCGGTGGCGTCGATGGGCAGGATGTTGTCCGACGTGCCGTGCACGATCAGGGCGGGGACGGTGACCTTCGGGATGTCCTGGCGGAAGTCGGTCGGCCAGGTCAGGGGTGCTGCTGCGGACGCGATCGACCCGGAGCCGGCCGCGACGTTCCAGGCGTTCCGGACCTGCTCCTCGGAGATGCGGGTGCCGAGGTTTTCCGACAGGTTGAAGAAGTCCTGGTAGAAGTTCGTGAAGTACGCGTAGCGGTCCTTCGCCACGTCGGCGGCGATGCCCTCGAAGAACGACATCGGGCCAGCGCCGTCGGGGTTGTCGTCGGTGATGGCGAGGAACGGCTCGAGTGAGGCGAGGAACGCGACCTTCGCGATCCGGTCCTCACCGTGGCGGCCGATGTAGCGGGCGATCTCGCCGGTGCCCATCGAGAAGCCGACGAGGATCACGTCGCGCAGGTCGAGGGTCGTCAGGACCGTGTGCAGGTCGTCGGCGAAGGTGTCGTAGTCGTAGCCGGTGGACGGCTGCGAGGACTGGCCGAAGCCACGGCGGTCGTACGTGATGACGCGGTAGCCGGCCTCGAGGAGCATCGGGACCTGCCCCTCCCACGAGTTGCCGTCGAGGGGGAAGCCGTGGATCAGCACGATCGGCTGCCCCTGGCCCTTGTCCTCGTAGTGGAGTTCGATGTCGACGCTGTTCTCGGTTCCGACGGTGATGGCACCCATGATCGTTCCTTCCCTGAGTATCGCGGAGAACGATCGTTCTCCGCCGATGTGGACTACAGTAGAGAACGCCCGTTCCCGGCGCAAGTCGAGAACGGTGAACACTCAGGGAACGGGGTACACACATGGCCACCAGCACCGTCGAGCCGGACGTCCGAGCACACATCGTCGAGGTCGCGGACCAGCTGTTCTACACGCGCGGGATCCAGTCCGTGGGGATGGACGAGATCCGCACGGGCGCAGGGGTCTCCCTCAAGAAGCTGTACGCGGCGTTCCCCGGCAAGGAGCAGCTCATCGCCGCGGTGCTCGCCGGCCGCCACGACATGTGGGAGCAGGGCGTGCACGGCGCGGTCGAGGCTGCGACCAGCCCGCGAGACAAGCTCCTGGCGGTCTACGACTTCCTGGAGTCGTGGTTCGGCGACGACACGTTCCGCGGCTGCGGGTTCATCAACGCCTTCGGTGAGCTCGGTGCGACCTCGCCCGCGGTCGCCGAGATCGCGCGCAAGCACAAGGACTCGTTCCAGCAGTTCGTGCAGCGACTCACCGCCGAGGTCGTCGCCGACCCCGAGCACGCCGAGGAACTCGCCGCGCAGCTCGCACTGCTCGCCGAGGGCGCGCAGACCACCGCGGCCATCGCCGGCACCACGGCGCCGGCCGCGCACGCGCGCCGTGCCGCGGTGACCCTGATCGACGCCGCGATGCGCTGACACGCGACCAGCGAGCGGACGGGAGGCCCGTGG
>NZ_MJGT01000061.1:108522-117213 GCF_001864975.1 Curtobacterium sp. MMLR14_002 | reverse complement strand
CTCCCGTCCGTCGGTCGGTCACGCCGGGCGCGGGTGCGCTCGCTGGGCCGTTCCGGGCGTACCTGGTCGTTCCGGGCGTACCTGGTCGGTTCTTTCGAGCAGGGACGCCCGATCCCGCTTCCCAGTCCGGGCGTCATGGGAAGGAACGGACTCCAGCACCCGTGCATAGGGTGGGCAGATGGCAACCCCGTTCGACGTCCCGAGCACCCTCCCCTACGCCCTGCCGCCCTTCGGCGACGTGCGACTCGAGCACTACCGACCGGCGTTCGAGGCCGGCATGGCCGAGCAGCGCGCCGAGGTCGAGGCCATCGCCACCGACCCGCACGCCCCGACGGTCGAGAACACCCTGGTCGCACTCGAGCGATCCGGGCAGCTGCTGACCCGCGTCAGCCACGTGTTCTTCACGCTGTCGTCGGCCGACTCGACGCCGGAGCTGCACGACCTCGAGGCCGAGGTCTCCCCGCTCCTCGCCGCCCACCGCGACGCGATCACGCTCGACTCCCGCCTGTACGCCCGCGTGCAGGAGGTGCTCGACGGCGCCGCGGCCGCCGGGCTGACCGGTGAGGCGCTGCGCCTGGTCGAGCGGACCCACGCCGAGATGACCCTGTCGGGCGCGGGCCTCGACGACGCGGGCAAGGAGCGTCTGACCGCGATCAACCAGGAGCTCTCGACCCTCACGACGACCTTCGAGCGGAACCTGCTCGAGGACACCAACGACTCCGCCGTGCACGTGACGGACGAGGACGAGCTCGAGGGGCTCGACGACGGGGCGAAGTCCGCCGCGGCCGCCGCTGCCGCCGACCGGGGTCTGGACGGCTGGCTCATCACGCTGCCGCTCTACACCGGACACCCGTGGCTGTCGTCGCTGGCGAACCGCGACCTGCGTGAGCGGATCATGCGCGCCTCGCTCGCCCGCGGCCGTCGCGGCAACGAGTACGACAACCGCGAGGTGCTGCTCCGCATCGTCCGGCTGCGGGCCGAGCGCGCCGAGCTGCTCGGGTTCCCGAACCACGCCGCCGTGGTGACCGCCGACGAAACGGCGAAGACCCCCGAGGCCGTCGACGGGCTGCTGTCCTCGCTCGTCGGCGCCGCGGCACGGAACGCCGACGACGAGCGCGCTGTCCGGTCGCGCACGGTCGGGTTCGACATCGAGTCGTGGGACTGGGCGTACGCCACCGAGATCCTGCGTGGCGAGCAGTTCGCCGCGGACAGCACCGCGCTCCGCCCGTACTTCGAGGCCGACCGGGTCCTGCACGACGGGGTCTTCCACGCCGCCGGCGCCCTGTACGGCCTGACCTTCACCGAGCGTCCGGACCTGCACGGCTACAACGACGAGGTCCGGGTCTTCGAGGTCACCGGCGACGACGGCGAGCCCGTGGGGCTGTACCTGCTGGACCTCTACACGCGTGACGGCAAGCGCGGCGGCGCGTGGATGAACCCGGTCGTCGAGCAGTCCGAGCTGCTCGGCACCCTGCCCGTCGTGGTCAACAACCTCAACGTCGCGAAGCCGTCCGCCGGCTCCCCCACCCTGCTCATCCAGGACGAGGTCGAGACGCTCTTCCACGAGTTCGGCCACGCCCTGCACGGCCTCATTGCCCGCACCACCTACCCGCGGTTCTCCGGCACGAACGTCGAGCGGGACTTCGTCGAGTTCCCGAGCCAGGTGAACGAGATGTGGCTGTCGTGGCCGTCCGTGCTGGCGAACTACGCGAAGCACCACGAGACCGGAGCACCCCTGCCGCCCGAGCTCGTCCTGGGGCTCAGCGAGTCCGAGGGGTTCAACGAGGGCTTCGGCACGACCGAGTACCTCGCCGCCGCACTGCTCGACCAGGCGTGGCACCGGCTGTCCGCAGCCGACGCCGCGGCGGTGACGTCCGTCGAGGACTTCGAGCGTTCTGCGTTGGAGTCGGCCGGCATCGCGGTCGAGGCCGTGCCGCCGCGCTACTCGTCGACGTACTTCGCGCACACGTTCTCGGGCGGGTACGACGCCGGCTACTACGGGTACATCTGGTCCGAGGTGCTCGACGCCGACACCGTGGAGTGGTTCCGCGACAACGGCGGGCTGGACCGTGCAGCCGGCAAGCGGTTCGCCGAGCGTCTGCTCGGGGTCGGCGGGGCGAAGGACCCGCTCGAGGCGTACCGGGACTTCCGCGGCCGCGACGCCGAGGTCGGGCCGCTGCTGCGGCGCCGCGGGCTCGAGTAGGCGCGCCGGCGCACGCCACCGCGCGCTGGCGCACCGCACCACGAAACGGACACAGCACCACGGAATCCCGTGGTGCTGTGTCCGTTCGCTGGTTCCGGAGGGCTACGCCGACTTCTCGACGCGCTTGGCCCGGGGCCGCGGCACGATCGTCGGCGCCGCGTTCTCGAGCACGGACTCGCGGGTGATCACCACGCGGGCCACGTCGTCGTCGGACGGGACGTCGAACATCACCGGGCCGAGGACCTCTTCGAGGATCGCCCGGAGCCCGCGTGCACCCGTCTGGCGCAGCACCGCGAGGTCCGCGATGGCTTCGAGCGCACCCTGGTCGAACTCGAGCTCGACGCCGTCGATCTGGAACATCCGCTGGTACTGCTTGACCAGCGCGTTCTTCGGCTCGGTCAGGATCTGCATGAGCGCCGCCTGGTCGAGCTGCGACACCGTCGTGACGACGGGCAGACGACCGATGAACTCGGGGATCAGACCGAACTTGTGCAGGTCTTCCGGCAGCACCTCGGAGTACAGGTCCTGGTGGTCGGTCGCGCTGTGCAGGGGTGCCCCGAAGCCGATCCCGCGCTTGCCGACGCGCGAGGACACGATGTCCTCGAGCCCGGCGAACGCACCCGCCACGATGAACAGCACGTTCGTCGTGTCGATCTGGATGAACTCCTGGTGCGGGTGCTTGCGGCCGCCCTGCGGCGGGACCGAGGCGACCGTGCCCTCGAGGATCTTGAGCAGCGCCTGCTGCACGCCTTCACCGGAGACGTCGCGGGTGATCGACGGGTTCTCGGCCTTGCGGGCGATCTTGTCGACCTCGTCGATGTAGATGATGCCGGTCTCGGCACGCTTCACGTCGTAGTCGGCGGCCTGGATGAGCTTGAGGAGGATGTTCTCGACGTCCTCGCCGACGTAGCCGGCCTCGGTCAGGGCGGTGGCGTCCGCGACGGCGAACGGCACGTTGAGGCGCTTGGCCAGGGTCTGCGCCAGGTACGTCTTGCCGCAGCCGGTCGGGCCGATGAGCAGGATGTTCGACTTGGCGATCTCGATGTCGTCGCGGTCTTCGGCGGCGGTGATCTGCCCCTGCGCCCGGATGCGCTTGTAGTGGTTGTAGACGGCCACGGCGAGGGCGCGCTTCGCCGGGTCCTGCCCGATGACGTACTCCTGCAGGAAGTCGAAGATCTCCCGCGGCTTGGGCAGTTCGAAGTCCCCGCTCGAGGTGTCCTCGCCGGCTTCGGCCAGACGTTCCTCGATGATCTCGTTGCAGAGCTCGACGCACTCGTCGCAGATGTAGACGCCCGGTCCGGCGATGAGCTGCTGGACCTGCTTCTGGCTCTTGCCGCAGAACGAGCACTTGAGGAGATCGCCGCTCTCTCCGATGCGTGCCATTCCCGTGCCTCCCTGATTGGACATGCCGGCCGCGCTGTCGCACCACCGCTGGTGCACCGCTGCTGGTGGGCACCTCGTCGTGGACACGAGCCTAACCGCAACCGGTGACACCGACCGCGATGCCCCTCCGGAATCCGCCCGCGCGTTCGCCCAGGGCGTGCGAGCCTGCTACGGTGATCCGGACTTCTCTACATCTTGTAGAACAGCAGGTGCAGAACCACCCCGGAAGGAACCCCATGCAGAAGCGTCTCGCCGCCGGCGGCGCCGTCACCCTCGGTGTCGCAGCCGTCATCGTCCTCGGCAGTGCCACGGCGGCCAGCGCGCACGTGTCCGCCACGGCCACGTCGACCGCAGCGAACTCGTACACCACGGCGACCTTCTCGGTCCCGCACGGCTGCGACGGCTCCCCCACGACGAAGATCCAGTTCCAGGTGCCGGAGTCCGTCATCGAGGTCACGCCCACCGTGAACCCGAACTGGACGATCACGAAGGCGACCGAGCCCTACACCGACCCCTCGGCCTCGGCATCCGACGAGGACCACGCCGAGACGGCCGCCGAGCGCGTCACCAGCGTCACGTACACCGCGAAGACCCCCCTGCCCGCCGATGAGCGCGACACCTTCGCGCTCTCGTTCTCGCTGCCGGACGGCAAGGCCGGCGACCTGGTCGAGTTCCCCGCGATCCAGACCTGCGAGAAGGGCAGCGTCGAGTGGAACCAGGAGCAGAAGGCCGGCGAAGCCGAGCCCGAGCACCCGGCCCCCTCGATCACGCTGACCGCCGCCGAGGCGACGGACGACGACGGCGACCCGATCGCCGCGACCCCGACGGCCGAGGCCGCCGGCTCGACCGGCTCGAACGACCCCGACCTGGTCGGCCGCTTCCTCGGCCTCGGCGGCCTGGTGCTCGGCGCCGTCGCCCTGGTCGTCGCCGTCGCCGGCACGCGTCGTCGGGGCTCCGCCAAGTGACGCAGTGCGGCTCGCGTCGGTCCCGGTCACGGTCCTCTGCCTGGAGGCTCGTGGCCGGGACCGCCGCGGCCGTCGCGATCGCCGGTGGCGCAGTCCTCGGGCTCGCCGGCCCGGCCAGCGCGCACAACTACCTGATCTCGTCCGACCCGGAGGTCGGCGGCACCCTGACCGAGCTGCCGAAGACGTTCGACATCACGACGAACGACAAGCTGCTCGACATCGGCGACTCGGGGTCGGGCTTCGCGTTCCGCATCGTCGGCCCCGACGGCAGGTACTACGAGGACGGCTGCGTCGACGTCGAGGGGCCGTCGATGACCACGACCGCCGCACTCGGCGACTCGGGCAAGTACACCGTCGAGTGGCAGATCGTCTCCGCCGACGGGCACACCGTGTCCGACGAGTACCCCTTCACGTGGAAGGCACCCTCGGGCTTCACCCCGGCCTCGGGTGCGGCGAAGCCCCCGACCTGCGCCACCGCCGGTGACGACGACGCCGGCTCGGACACCACCACCGGCACCGCCTCGGGGTCGAGCGACTCGGCGGCGTCCGACGCGATCTGGATCGGCGCCGGTGGCGTCGTGCTGGTCGGCGCGGTCGTCGCGGTGCTGCTGCTCCTGCGCCGCAAGCCGGCCCCGGAGTCCGACGACACCGACGACTAGCCGCAACGCAACGACGAAGGCCCCGCACCGTTCGGTGCGGGGCCTTCGTCGTTCCTGCTGGTGCTACTTGACGAGCGCCGGCAGGTTCTTGCGGCTGGTGAGGACCTGGTCGATCAGGCCGTACTCCACGGCTTCCTGCGCGGACATGATCTTGTCGCGCTCGATGTCGTGGTTGATCTCCTCCGGCGTCTTGTTGGAGTGCTTCGACAGCGTCTCCTCGAGCCAGGTGCGCATGCGGAGGATCTCCGCCGCCTGGATCTCGATGTCGGACGCCTGACCGCCACCCTGCTGGGTCGCGGGCTGGTGGATCAGCACACGGGCGTTCGGCAGCGCGAGACGCTTGCCGGGGGTGCCACCGGCGAGGAGCACCGACGCGGCCGAGGCAGCCTGACCGAGGCAGACCGTCTGGATCTGCGGACGGATGTACTGCATCGTGTCGTAGATCGCCGTCATCGCGGTGAACGAGCCACCGGGCGAGTTGATGTACATCACGATGTCGCGGTCGGGGTCCATCGACTCGAGCACGAGCAGCTGGGCCATGACGTCGTCAGCCGACGCGTCGTCGACCTGCACGCCGAGGAACACGATGCGGTCCTCGAAC
The DNA here is from genome assembly GCF_001864975.1 of Curtobacterium sp. MMLR14_002. NCBI lineage: Bacteria > Bacillati > Actinomycetota > Actinomycetes > Micrococcales > Microbacteriaceae > Curtobacterium > Curtobacterium sp. MMLR14_002. The sequence continues at coordinate 111,402 of NZ_MJGT01000061.1, read as the reverse complement.
AGCTTGGCGTACGGGTCCTGGCGCTTGTAGCCGTAGGCCGTGCGCTCTTCGAAGCTCGGCAGGATGTACCGATTGGACGGAGCCGGGACGTTCTGCGCGCCACCGAGCATGGGGAGATGCATTCTCGTTTCCTTTTCTTCGGTGGTGATCAGGACTGGGCGTCGGGCTCGGCTGCGCTGGTGGGCGTCTCGCCGTCGCCGACGGTGCCACCACCGCCGATGACCTCGGCACTCGAGGCGCGGAGGTGGTCGACGAAGCCGTACTCGAGCGCTTCCTGCGCCGTGAACCAGTTGTCGCGGTCGTTGTCCTTGAGGACCTGCTCGACCGACTTGCCGGTCTGCTCGGCCGTGAGCTCCGCCATGCGCTGCTTCATGTCGAGGATGACCTTGGCCTGCGTCTGGATGTCGGCAGCGGTGCCGCCGAAGCCACCGGACGGCTGGTGGAGCAGCACGCGGGCGTTCGGCGTGATGTAGCGCTTGCCGGGCGTGCCGGAGGACAGCAGGAACTGCCCCATCGACGCGGCGAGGCCGATGCCCACGGTGACGATGTCGTTCGGGACGAACTGCATCGTGTCGTAGATCGCCATGCCGGCGGTGATCGAACCACCGGGCGAGTTGATGTAGAGGTAGATGTCCTTCTCAGGGTCCTCGGCGGCGAGCAGCAGCAGCTTGGCTGCGATCTCGTTCGAGTTGTCGTCGCGGACCTCGGAGCCGAGCCACACGATCCGGTCTCTCAGAAGGCGGTCAAAAACACTGGGGTTCAGTGTTGCTTCGGCCATGGAAAAGCTCCCGTTCAGTTGTCGCTTGTTGTCGAACTTATCGGGTGCAACGCACCAGTTCTCGTCTGTTCGCCGACAGCAATGCGGTGGTGCGGAAATACGGACGGGAGGCGCGGTGCCAGCTGGCACCGCGCCTCCCGTCTGTCGTACTGGTGGCGTCGAGATCGTTACTCGGCGTCCCCTGCCGGCTCCTGCGCGACGCCCGCCGTGAAGGCGGACAGGTCGACTGCGTCGCCGTTGGTGTCCTTGACGGTCACCTTGGACAGGACGGTCGCGACCGCCTTCGAACGGGCGACCTCGCCGACCATGCCGGGGATCTGGCCGTTCTGGTCGATGACCTTGATGAACTCGGCCGGCTCCATGCCGTACTGCGCGGCGGCCTGGATGAGGTACTGGGTCAGTTCCTCCTGCGAGACCTGGATCTCTTCCTTCTCGGCGATCGCGTCGAGGAGGATCTGCGAGCGGAAGGCGGTCTCGCTGGACTCGGAGACCTCCTTGCGGTGCTCCTCGTCCTCGAGGCGGTTCTCCTGCTCGAGGTGACGGTGCACCTCGTCGGCGATGAGCTGCTCCGAGATCGGGATGTTGACGTCCTCGGTGAGCTTCTCGACGAGCTTGTCGCGAGCCGCGGCGCCCTGACCGAAGGTCTTGGACTTCGCGATCTGCTCCTTCAGGTCGGCCTTGAGCTCGTCGATGGTGTCGAACTGGCTGGCGATCTGGGCGAACTCGTCGTCGGCCTCGGGGAGCTCGCGCTCCTTGACGGCGGTGACGGTGACGGCGATCTGAGCGGTCTCGCCCTCGCGGTCGCCACCGACGAGCTTCGACTCGAAGGTCGTCGACTCACCGGCGGTCAGGGACTCGAGCGCCTCGTCGATGCCCTCGAGCAGGTCGCCGGAGCCGATCTCGTAGGAGACGCCGGTGGCCGAGTCGACCTCGTCGTCGCCGATGCTGGCGGTGAGGTCGATCTGCGCGAAGTCGCCGGTCTTCGCCGGACGGTCGACCGTCACGAGCGTGCCGAAGCGGGTGCGGAGGTTCTGCAGCTCCTCTTCGATCTCGTCGTCCGACACCTCGACGGCGTCGACGGTGAGCTCGTACGAGGAGTAGTCCGGCAGGTCGAACTCGGGGCGGACGTCGACCTCGAAGGTGAGGACGAGGTCGCCGGTGAAGTCCGCGACGTTCGGCAGCTCGGCGACGTCGGCCTCGGCACGGCCGAGGATGCGCAGCTCCTGCTCTTCGACCGCCTGGCGGTAGAAGTTGTCGATGGCGTCACCGACGGCGTGGTTCAGGACCTCGCCGCGGCCGACGCGCTGGTCGACGATCGCCGGCGGGACCTTGCCCTTGCGGAAGCCGGGGATGTTGATCTGCTCGGCGATGTGCTTGTAGGCGTGGTCGATGCTCGGCTTGAGATCGTCCGGCGTCACGTTCACGGTGAGCTTGACGCGGGTGTCGCTCACCTTGTCGACGGTGCTGGTGGCCAAGGGATGTTCTCCTGTTGGTTGACGTTCGTGTGGTCGGTGGTGCTCGGAGGACCTGGTCGGGGCGACAGGATTTGAACCTGCGACCTCCCGCTCCCAAAGCGGGCGCTCTACCAAGCTGAGCTACGCCCCGTTGCTTCGTGCCAGGGATCAGCCGCGCACGCCGAGGGGCGCATGCGACCCCGGTGAGTCTAGCGGTCCGACGGCGCGCTGTTCCCGGGGGTTGCTCAGTCGTCCTCCGCGGCGCGTCGCAGACCCCGCCGCCACCGGATCCCGACGGCCACCTGCACCCCGAGGGCAGCCACCGCGAGCAGCAGCCCGACGACGATCCGCCAGGCGTGCAGCAGTGCGTGCGCGGGTTGCGACTGCGGGTCACCGAACAGGTCGGGACGGAGGGACAGCACCGCGGCGGCGAGGACCACCAGTACGTACGAGACCACCCGCGACCAGCGGATGGTGCGCTCGGCACCGTCGTCCGGCTTCGGGATGACGCGCGTCGGCATGTCGGTGCTCGTTCGTCCGCTACGATGGTCGGGCTGCGCCTGGTGCGCAGGCGCGGGGATGTAGCTCAATGGTAGAGCCCCAGTCTTCCAAACTGGCTACGCGGGTTCGATTCCCGTCATCCCCTCC
>NZ_MJGT01000061.1:73501-107829 GCF_001864975.1 Curtobacterium sp. MMLR14_002 | reverse complement strand
TCCGCCGACAGCGATTCCCGACATCCCCTCCACAACCTCACCTCTCGTGTCAGGGGTCGGCGAACTCCAGGGTGATCTCCCGGGAGTCGCCGAGTTCCACCCGGGCACGCTTCCGCTCCGCCGCACGCAACGGCACGAGGTACCCGCCGTCCTTCGGGAACAGCGACGTCGTCCACGTCACCGAGCCGATCGTCACGCGGGCCGGGATCACACCCCACCCGTAGGTGAGCACCGGCGCGAGGTCGGCGATGACCTCGGCGGCGTCCGGTGGCACGACGGCGAAGAAGAACGGTGACGGGCCGCGCCACTCGATCACCTCGCCGCGGAACTCGAGCTCCATGCGGCGATCGTACGGCCGCGGCATCGAGCGCGCCGGGCCGGGATTCGTTTTCGGTGGATGACGGTTCCGGTTCACGATCGCCGGGTTCTGCGAACCGGAACCGTCATTCGCGAGGAGGAACTGGTGCCTCCCCTTCCTCTCCCCCCGCCCAGCGGGACCCGGACGACGGACGCGCCCCGTGCCTCCAGGCCGGAGCCGGGGAGCACGGGGCGCGAGCCGCCGTCAGGACGCGAGGGTCAGCGGTACGACGCGGCCTGTCCGTACAGCACCTTCGTGAAGGAGGAGACGTAGGAGGACTCGTCGCCTCCCGGCAGGTTGTACGTCATGAAGACGCCGTAGCCGTCGGCCTTCGTGCGCTGTGCGAGCGACACTGCCGTCGCCTGCGGGGTGTTCTGGATGTCGACCGCGGCGGCGGAGATCTTCGACTTCGGCAGGCCCGGGATCGTCGGCGCCGTGTAGGTGCCGTAGTAGGGGTTCCAGGCGTAGTCGAGCTTCCCGCCGATCGACGGGCTCGCGGTCTTCAGGGCATCGGAGGACGGGCCGATGTCGTAGAACGAGATGATCTTGCCCGGCATGTCCGCACGCAGGGCGCTGATGAGCCAGCCGATGGACTGCTGGTTCGGCTGCGGGGTGCCGTTCACGCCGTAGTCCGAGTACTCGTCGTCCAGGTCGACGCCGTCGAGTCCGTACCTCTTGACCGTCGCCGAGACCTGCGCCGCGAAGTCCCGCGCCGCGGCCTTCGTCGGGAAGTTCGCCAGGCCGGCGCCCTGGTGGTTGCCGAGCACCGAGAGCGTCACCTTGATGCCCTTGGCCTGCAGCGGGCGGATCTGCGTGGCGGCCTGGTCGAGGGTCCGCTGCACGTTCTCGTTGTTGTACAGGACCGCCTTGCCGTCCTCGTAGTTGATGTTCGCGGCGAAGATGATCGCCACGTCGAACGCGTTCGCGCCGTTCTCCAGCGTGTACCGCCCGACGTTGGCGAGCTCGTCGTTGTTCACCTCGACGTAGGCGATGCTCGTCGGCCCCGACTTGGTGGGCGCAGCGTGGTGCCCGTGGCCATGACCGTGGCCGTGCCCGCCGCCGTGGGACGCACCGTGTCCTTGCCCGTGGCTGGACCCGGACGAGGAGGGCGCCGCGGACGCTGCGGCGGGCACCAGTGGTGCCGCGAGCATGGCGACAAGTGCGGTCGCGATGCTGAACTTCGTGGACTGCTTCATGTGGTTCCTCCTTGGGTGGGACGGTCGGTCAGTCGGTCGGTCAGTTGCGCGGGAACCGGAAGGTGCGGACCTCGTAGGCGTCGACGGCGAACGAGGAGGCATCGGCGTCGGACGACGCGTCACCGAGCGGTTCTTCGAGGAGGGTCACCTCGACGGCAGCGCCGAAGGTCGCCTCGTCGGCCGAGACCGCGATGCCCCCGGTCCCCCGCTGCCCGGACGGCTCGTAGACGCGCACGACCAGGTCGCCCGACCGGTCGTCGGCGAGCTTGACGCTCGACAGCACGACGTCGCCGGAGACCTGCACCAGCGGCTCGAAGCCGTGCGCCCCGGTGATCGTCCGCGCGCCCGCGTTCATCCGCACGCCGGCCGACGTGGCTCCGAGCTGGTCGGTGCCGATGACGATGCCGTACCGGTGCGTCTGCACGCCCTGGTCGGTCTCGGGGTCCGGGAACCGCGGTGCCCGCAGCAGCGACAGCCGCACGGTGGTGGTGACGTGCCCGTCGACGGCGTCGCGCGTGGTGTCGAAGCCGTGGATCGAGTCGTTCACGAGCGCGACACCGAAGCCCGGCTCGGACACCAGCACGTAGCGGTGCATCGAGGTCTCGAACTTCGCGGCCTCCCACGAGGTGTTGGTGTGGGTCACCCGCTTCTGCGCGCCGAACTGCGTCTCGGCGACGGTGTGCTCGGCGCGGACGTCGAGCGGGAAGGCCACCTTGAGGAACTTCTCGGTCTCGTGCCAGTCGGTCACCTGGTCGAACTCCAGGGTGCGGGACCCCGGCGCCAGGACGATCTCCTGCGTCACCGTCGAGTCACCGAACGCCCGGGACACGACGACCCGTGCGGCCCCGGTGTCGTCGACCGACGCGGTCAGCCCGGTGGTCGACACGAGGTCCTCGACGCGGTTGCGGTAGTACCGGTCGACGTCCCACGCGTCCCACATGTTCGGGAAGTCCTGGTGCAGCTGCAGCAGGTTCGCCGCCTGCCCGGCCGCGATCGCCTCGCGCCCGCTCGCCAGGTCGACGGCGCTCGTCACGAGCCCCTGCGCGTCGACGATGACCCGCACCAGGTCGTTCGCCAGCACGTACCCGCCGTCCTGCTCGGTCAGGGCCACGGCGGTCGCCGCCGGCACGTCGGTCGCCATGACAGCGCCCTGCGCGGGTGCACCGGCCTGGAGGAACGGGGCCGGGTTCACGACGACGGCCGCGTCCCCGGTGCCGGTGAGCGCCGAGAGCGACTGGTCGATGATCACGCTCAGGGCCGCGGCCGTCTCGGCGTACCGCTCGACCGCTTCGCGGTGCACCCACGCGATCGAGGTGCCCGGCAGGATGTCGTGGAACTGCTGGAGCAGGACCTGCTGCCACAGGGCGTCGAGCTCGTCGTACGGGTAGGCGAAGTCGGCGCGGGCGGCGGCGGTCGCGGCCCAGAGCTCGGCCTCGATGAGCAGCTGCTCGCACCGGCGGTTGCCCTGCTTCGTGCCGTGCTGCGACGTGAGCGTGGCCCGGTGCAGCTCGAGGTACAGCTCCCCCACCCACACGGGCGGATCGGTCAGTTCGGACTTCGCCCGGTCGAAGAACGTGTCCGGGTGCTCCCAGCGGACCTTCGCGCTGCCCTCGAGGTCGGCCAACCGTGCGGCGGTGCCGGTCATCTCGCGGGTGGTGCCACCGCCGCCGTCGCCCCAGCCGACCGGGGCGATCGAGCCGGTGGCGAGTCGGTTCTCGCGGAACTGGCGGGCGGCCTTCGCGACCTCGCTGCCGGACAACCGCGAGTTGTAGGTGTCCATCGACGGGAAGTGCGAGAACACCCGCGACCCGTCGATCCCCTCCCACAGGAATGTGTGGTGCGGGAACTTGTTGACCTGGTTCCACGAGATCTTCTGCGTGAAGAACCACTCGAAGCCCGCGCGGCGCATGAGCTGCGGCAGCGCCGGCGAGTACCCGAAGCTGTCCGGCAGCCAGACGCCCTTGGGCCGGATGCCGAACTCGCGCTCGAAGAACCGCTGGCCCTGCGAGAACTGCCGGACGATGCTCTCGCCGGTCGGCATCACGGTGTCGGACTCGACCCACATGCCGCCGATCGGCAGGAACCGGCCGGCCTCGACCGCGGCCTTGACGCGGGCGTAGACCTCGGGGCGGTGCTCCTTGATCCACGCGTACTGCTGCGCGCTCGACATGCCGTACAGGAAGTCGTCGGTCTGGTCGATGAGCTCGGTCATGGTCGACGTGGTGCGGGCGACCTTGCGGATGGTCTCGCGCACGGGCCAGAGCCAGGCGGAGTCGATGTGGGCGTGCCCGACGGCCGAGATCGTGTGCGCCGAGGCCTCGGCGGGAGCGGCCAGCACCTCGGCGAGCGCCGCACGGGCGTCCCCGGCGGTCTCCGGGATGTGCTGCAGGTCGAGCGCGTCGAGGGCGTCGTCGAGGGCCTGCAGGATCCGCATGCGTCGGGGTCCGGCGGGCAGCTCCGCCTGCAGTTCGAGCAGGACGTCGATGTCCAGGGCGAGTTCGTGCACCTCGGACTCGAAGACGGCGAGCTCCATCCGGCGGGTGGCGTAGAGGCGCTTCGAGGACGAGGTCTGCACGTCGCCCTCCTGCGTCGGCAGGAAGGGGTGGTAGTCGAGCAGGACGGGGTTCGACGCGGCCTCGACGAACAGTTCGACGGTCTCGCCGCCCTCGGCCCGCTCGGTGACCAGGACCCACTGGTTGCGGGGGTTGATCGACTTCACGGGGGTGCCGTCGGCCAGGTAGACGAGTCCCTCGCACTGGAACCCGGGCATGTTCTTGTCGAAGCCGAGGTCGATCACGGCCTCCACCCGGCGTCCGGCCCACTCGGTCGGCACGGTCCCGGTCAACCGGAACCACGTCGTGCACCAGGCCGCGCCCCACGGGGTGCCGACCTCGTAGGGCTCGAACGTGAGCGCGAGCCCCTCGGTCGGCGGGACCGGCTCCCCCGGCAGCTCGTGCCACGCGGCCTCGAGGGCCGTCGTGGTCGCGTGCACCGCGGGGGTGATCCGCTCGTCGAGCACCCGTCGGGCGCGTCCGGTGGTGAGGGGGATGTCGTCGTGCATGGGGCCTTCCGGGGTCAGGGCGTGGTCGCCGGGTGGGCGACGCGGACGGTGGTGGTGTCGAGGTCGGACGGCACGTCGACGCAGCGGTCGACGCCGCGGTCGGCCAGCAGCGCGGTGTCCGACAGTCGGGAGCGCAGGACGACCTGCGGCCCGCGGCCGTCTGGTGCGGCCTCGGCCAGGGCGAGCCAGGCGGCGGCGAACCGACCGCCGGGGGCGCAGTCGGCGCGGGTGCCGTGCCGGTCGGTGCCGTCGGACAGCACGTCGTCGAGGACGAGCGCGGTGGTCGGCGGTGCGGCACGGGCGTCGCGGGTGTGCTCGGCGCGGGCGAGGGCGGCGAACGCCTCGCCGGCGGGCTTCAGCCGTCCGTCGTTCGTGAAGAGCCCGAGGTCGTACTCGAGCTCCGGGAAGTCCGCGAGCGACCGGGCGACGTCGTGGGAGCACCACCACGTCACCCCGAGCACCTGCTGCGCGTCGAGGACGTGCCGGATGGTCTGCTCGCTGAACGCGGCGGCGTCGGCGGGGTCGACGACGTTGGTGGGGGCGCCGACCTCCTGCAGCCAGTTCGGTCGGGCGGCGTCGCGGTTCCAGGCCGCGGCGAGCTGGAGCAGGTACTCCCCGTGCCGCACCGACCCGGCTCCGAGGGCACCGTGCAGGGCCGCCGAGCCGTTGAACACCCACGAGTGCGTGACCGTGGCGTCACCGTGGTCCGCCGCGTGCTCGGGGCCGAAGGGCTGGGCGTCGTCGTACCAGGCCGCGTCGTACTGCGCGACCGTGACCAGCGGCCCGGGGCGCGACCCGGTGGCGGAAGCGACCGACGAGGCGGGGTCGAGCCGTGCCTCCAGGCCGACCGACACGGACGACGCAACCGACCCCGACGACCCGTCCGACAGCCCTGCCCGCGCCGCCGCGACCATCGCCGCCGCCCACGCGTGCCCCTGCTCCGCCGTGATCGCGTGCGGTGCGGGGTGCGGCGCGTGTGCGAACTGGTTGACCTCGTTGCCGATGGTGATGCCGAGCAGGTTGGGCTTGCCGGCGACCGCTCCGGCGAGCGCCCGGACGTACGCGGCGGTCGACGCGACCACCTCCGGGTCGGTGAACATGTTGCGGCGGTGCCAGCTGTCCAGCCAGGACGGCACGAAGTCGAAGCTCGACAGGTGCCCCTGCAGGGCATCCACGTTGACGTCGAGTCCGAACGAGCCGGCGAGGTCGACGACCGTCGCGACGTCGTCGAGGGCCTGCTGCCGGATGAGCGTCCGGTTCGGCTGGACGACCGGCCAGAGCGGGAAGATCCGCACGTGGTCGGCGCCGATCGACGCGATCGCCTCGAGGTCCCTGGCGGTGTCCGACCGCGAGAAGTCGAGCCACGAGTGGAACCAGCCGACCGAGGGCGTGTAGTTGACCCCGAACCGCATCAGCCCTTCACACCGCCCTCTTCGACGCCCTTGAAGAAGAAGCGCTGCAGGACGGCGAAGATCACGGCGATCGGGATGAAGGCGATCATGGTGCCGGCTGCGATCATCCGCTGGTCGGTGGCGAACGTGCCCTGCAGGTACTGCAACCCGACGGTCAGGGTGAGGTTCTCGGGCGACTGCAGCACGATGAGCGGCCAGAGGAAGTCGTCCCACGCACCGATGAACGAGAAGATCGCGATGACCGCGATGGTCCCCTGCACGGCGGGCAGGGAGATGTAGCGGAGGCGCTGCATCGCGTTCGCACCGTCCATCACCGCTGCCTGGTCGATCTCCTCGGGGATCTGCCGGAACGCGTTGAACATCAGCAGGACGTTGAGCGCCGCGATCATGCCGGGCAGGGCGACACCGACCAGGTTGTCGGCGAGGCCGAGGTCCTTCACGGTGACGAACTGCGAGATGATCGTCGCCTCGCCGGGCAGCACGAGGGTGCCGAGGAACAGGCCGAGCACGAGCTTCCGGTGTCGCCACTGCAGCCGGGCGAGGGCGAAGCCGGCCAGGGTCGCGAACACGATGTTGCCGAGCACGTCGATCGCGGCGACGAGCAGGGAGTTGCCGATGTACCGCCACACCGGGATCGCGGCGGCGACCTTCAGGTAGTTCTCGATGGTCGGTTCGGACGGGATGAACGACGGGTTCGCCGTGTAGATGTCCTCACCGGCGCCCTTGAGCGACGTGGACAGCTGCCACAGGAACGGGCCGATCGTGATGAAGAGCACCACGATGAGCAGGACGTAGCGGACGACCTTCTCGCGGGTGGACATGACGCCCCAGACCGCACGGCGCCGCTTGCGTCCGTCGCGTCCGTTCTGACTGGAGGCCCGTCCAGCGCCCGTCGCGCCGGTCACGTCCGGCGTCGGGCTGGCTGCGCCCTGCGCGCCGCCGATGACGGGTTCGGTCGTGCTGGTCGTGTTCGTCACTTGTCCGCCTTGCTGTTCATCCGGGCGAGGGCGAGCATCGGCACGAGCGTCACGACGAAGAGCAGGAGGCTCAGGGCTGACGCGTAGCCGAGGTTGCCGGTGAAGCCGCGGGCGTACTGCTGGATGAGCATGACGAGCGAGTTGTCCTGCCCGCCGGGTCCGCCGGTGCCGTTGGTGAGGATGTAGAGCTCGCTGAACACCCGGAGCGCGGAGACGCACACCAGGATCCCGACGAGCGTCATGGTGCCGCGGACCCCGGGCATCGTGACCGACCAGAAGCGACGGACCGCGCCGGCACCGTCGAGGGCGGCGGCCTCGTGCAGGTCCTTGCCGACGTTCCCGAGGGCGGCCAGGAAGATGATCATGTAGTAGCCGAGCCCCTTCCACACCGTCAGGCTGATGGCGCTGAGGAGCAGCAGCCACCGGTCGGTCAGGAACGGGACGCTGCCCTGCACGACGCCGAGGGCCTGCGCCATCTCGTTGATGACACCGCGGTCGTCGAGGATCCACGTCCAGATGAGCCCGACGACCACCGCGGAGGCGATGACCGGCGTGTAGAACGCGGTGCGGAAGAACGCGATCCCGGGCAGCTTCTGCTGCACGAGCACCGCGATGAGGAGCGGGAGGACCGTCAGCAGCGGCAGGCACACCGCCATGTAGATGACGCTGTTGAGCAGCGCCTCCCACACCTGCGGATCAGCGAGCAGGGTCTCGAAGTTCTGCACCCCGACCCACTGGCTGACGCCGCCGAGCGGGCTGGCGTTCGTGAACGACAACCGCACCGTGTTGATCGAGGGCCACAGGCTGAACGCGACGAGCCAGATCAGTGCCGGCAGGACGAGCAACCAGGGCGTGTACCAGCGGTTCGCACGCATCAGCCGTTGGCCAGCAGGCTGTTCATCTTGGTCTGGGCGGTCTCGAGCGCCTGCTTCGGCGCCACCTGGCCCTTCATCGCGAGGGCGATCTGCTGGTCGAGGAAGTCGGTCATCGCGGAGTTCGCCTCGACCGGGTTGATGACCTTCGCCGTCTTCAGGGCCTCGTTCGCCAGGACCCGGGCCTCGCCGTTCACGGTGCCGTCGTCCTTCGAGAAGTACGGGTCGGACTGCGACGACGTGGTGGACGGGAAGATGTTGACCTTGTGGGCGAACGCCTCCTGGTTCTCCGCGTTCGTCATGAACTTCGCGAAGGCCTCGGCGGTGGCGAGGTGCTTCGACTTGCTCGAGACCGACAGACCCTGCACGTAGAGCGGCGGGGTGTCGAGTGCGGGGCTGACGGTGACCTTGCCCTTGAGCGACGGGTTGTTCTTCTCGAAGTCGGCGAGCGAGGTGGCGCCACCGGTGGTCCAGGCGACCTTGGCCTGCGTGAACAGGGTGGAGTTGCCGAGGTAGTCGCTGTTCAGCACGTTGGAGGGCATGTAGCCGTCCTGGTACGCGTCCTTGTAGCGGTCGATCAGGTCGGCGGCCTTCGACGAGTCGGCGAAGGTGAACTTCGTGCCGTCGGCGTTGAGCACCTTGACGCCGGCGAGCGTGAAGTCGCCGAGGCCGGGCTTCCGGCTCATCAGGTAGTCGGTCGGGCAGTTGTCGTGCATGGTCTTCGCCTGCGTGAACAGCTCGTCGGTGGTCTTCGGCGGGTTCTTCGCGTCGAGGCCGCACTTGGCGAACATCGTCGAGTTCCAGTAGTTCACGTCGGTGTTGAGGTACCAGGGGTACCCGAACGTGCCGTCGACGCCCTTGTACTTGTAGGAGTCCAACGCGCCGGCGACGTACGTGCTGTCGAGCTTCGAGTCGTCCTTCGCGACGTCCTGCAGGAACCCGCGCTTCGCGAGCGGCAGGGCGATGTCCGGCGGCAGGTTGATCACGTCGGGCAGGCTGTTCGACGAGGCCTGGCTGAGCACCTTGTCGGCGTACCCGTCACCGGGCTGGTCCTGCAGCTTGACCTTCGCGTCCGGGTGGGCGTGCTCGAAGTCCTGGATGACCCCGTTGAGGTACCCCGTGTAGGTCGGCGTGAGCGCCCAGGTCTGCAGGGTGATGGTGCCGCTGATCTCGCCGCCGCCGTTGTCGGCCGCGTTCCCGCCGCTCGAGCAGCCGGTCAGGACGAGCGCCGTGGCGGCGGCCGTCGCGAGCAGCGCGGTGGCGCGGCCCCTCGTCATGCGTGTGGTGGTCCTCATGGCGTCTGACTCCCTCGTCATAGCTGAACCGGTTCAGCATAAGTCACCGAACCCGTGTGTGGCAGCCACTGTGAATGACTAAAGCGCTATAGTCAACCCCGTGGCCACCAAGCGTCGAACGACGATCGCCGACATCGCCGCGCGGGCCGGCGTGTCCATCAGTGCGGTGTCGTTCGCGTTGAACGACCGCCCCGGGGTCTCCGACGAGACCCGTCGCCGCGTACGTGAGATCGCCCGCGAGCTCGACTGGCAGCCGCACACCGCGGCCCGGGCACTCGGCGGCGCGAAGGCCGGTTCCATCGGCTTCGTGCTGAACCGCCCGGCCCGGACCTTGGGCACCGAGTCGTTCTTCGGCGACCTGATCTCCGGCATCCAGCTCGGGCTCGCCGGCACCCACGTCGGCATGAACCTGCTCGTCGCGCGCGATGCCGAGGAAGAACTCGAGACCTACCGGGACTGGTGGCGCGGACACCGTGTCGACGGCGTGATCGTGATCGACCCCCGTCGCGACGACGCCCGGCTCGCCCTGCTCGCCGACCTCGGCCTGCCGACCGTCGTCGTCGGATCGCACCCCTCCCCCGACGGCGCCGCCCCCACGGTCTGGATCGACGACTCGGACGCCACCGACACCGTTCTGCGGTACCTGCACGCCCTCGGGCACCGACGCATCGCGCACGTCGCCGGGCGGCCCGAGTTCGAGCACACCGCCATGCGCATGGACCGGCTCCGGGCGTTCGCTGCCGACGAGGGGCTCGACGACACGGTCTCGGTGCCGACGGACTACTCGGCCGAGGCCGGTGCCAGCGCCACCCGCACCCTGCTGTCGAGGAGCATCCGACCGACCGCGATCGTCTACGACAACGACGTGCTCGCCGTCGCCGGGCTGGGCGTGGCGAGCGAGATGGGCGTCGCGGTGCCCGGCGACGTCTCGATCGTGTCCTTCGACGACTCGGCGATGATCCGGCTCGTCCGCCCGGCGATCACCTCGCTCACCCGCGACACCGTCGAGCTCGGACAGCGTGCGGCGACCCTGCTGCGCGCGCAGATCGACGCCAGCGCCCCGCTCCCCTCACGCCCGGGCCCCTCGCTCACCCTGAGCGTCCGCGAGTCCACCGGCCGCGCCCCCGCCTGACCCACTCCGGACGTCGGCGCCGACGACCCGCTCCCCCCTCCCACCGCTCCCGCCGTTCCTCCTCCCGCTGCCGCCGTCCCCCCTCCCGCAGCGCGGCGCGGCTGCCTGCAACTGGCGCACGCACCGCACTGCACTGCACCGACGCGGGACGACGTGGTCTTCTCCGCGCCGTGACGGTTCTGGTTCACGAAACCCGAGGATCGTGAACCAGAACCGTCATCGATGCGGATCGGAACCTCCTTCCCCGCGGTCGACGGTCACCGGCGGTTCGTCGGAGGTCGGACCCGCTCGAGGGCCCGCCGCATGGACGACGTCGTGCTGAAGCCGAAGCGGGTCGCGACGTCGGACGGGCGGTCGCCTCGGGTGAGTGCGTTGCGGACGGCGAGACTGCGGTACCAGCGGCCGAGCTGCGCGGGCGGGCATCCCGTCGCTGCGGCGCACCGGCGCTCGAGCGTGCGCTCCGACATCCGGACACCGACGAGGAGGGCCCGCAGGGACGACGGACCGGCCGGATCGAACAGGCGGTCGAGGATCCGCGCGAGACCGTTGTCGCCGAGCATCGGGGGCGGGTTGTCGCGGAGCACCGTCGTGACGACGAGCCGGGCGAGGGCCTGCTGCTGCGCGCCGTGCCACCTCCCGCCGTCGAGGTGCCCGACGTGGCGGAGCGCGAGGCCGACGTCGGGCGAGGGAGCCCCGGGCGGACCGGTGGTCGCGACGGGTGGGAGTGCGAGGACCTCGTCGGCGAGCGGGCCGAGCGTTGCGGCTCCGACGAGGACACCGGTCAGCGCGAAGAGTTCCTCGTGCGGGAACGCGTACGTCTCCGCGACGCGGGGCGGGCCGGAGCGCTCGGGGCCCGTGCTGATCGTGATCGTCGCGTGCCCTTCGACGAGGGCGGCGGTGCCGGCGTCGACGATCGCGATGTCGTCTCCGCGCCGGATCCACACGGAACGGGACCGCGTCGCCACCCAGACGTGGGTGCCCGTCGGTTCGACGTCGAGCGTCCACGCCTCGTCGTCGGACCGGACCTCGGTGCCCGGCCCGACCTGGAGCCCGACGGCGTCGATCAGTGCTCGGAGTGCATCAGCCATCCGTCGAGCGTGATCCACGGGCAGGACGAGCGGGCGTGGACCGGGCGACCTGTGGAAGAGGGGGGATAACCCCACCCGGGGTGGGGAGAGGGCAGGATGGGGGAACGGCTCCGCGATCGCGAGGCTGGATGCATGACCGACACCGACCGCCTCGACCAGGCGCGAACCGTCCCGCTGGACGACGTCACGCCTTCGCCCGACCAGGCCCAGACCGTCCCGCTGGGCGGCTCCGTGCCCCCTGGAGCCACCAAGCCGATGCCCCAGTACCCGCGCCAGCACCAGCAGGACCCCCAGGACGCCCCGCAGTCCCCGCCGGCGTCGTGGAGTGCCACCCCGCGGGTCGGGTCCGGTCCGGTCGGTGGTTCCGGTCGCGGTTCCGGCATGACCGCCGGGCAGTTCTACCGCGACGCGTGGAAGCGCCTGCCGCGGGACTTCGGCTACATGGCGCTCACCGCCGTGCTGCTCTGCACGCTGTACTTCGCGTTCCCGACGGCGATCTTCGGTGGCGGGTTCCGCGACCTCTTCAACCCCTTCGTCCTGCTCATGTTCTTCATCGCGCTGTTCGTGGCGCGGTGGCTCGGACAGTTCGAGAAGCTCCGCATGAGCTGGGCCGACCGACGCCCGATCCGCCCGGTGGACTGGACGCCCCGCTGGCAGCAGAACTGGTGGACCCGCACCGGCTCGGCCGTCGCCAACCCGCACTACTGGCTCTACCTGCTGCACGCCGCGGTCGTCTACCCGCTCGTCGCGGTCGTGACCGTCGGGACCGGTGCACTGCTGCTCGTCGGCTTCGCCTGGCCGATCGTCGTGGGCGGACTGTACTTCGCGAACAACGTCCGGGTCGGCTACTTCCCGGACAGCGTCGGGTTCGTGACCGGCGTCGGCGCCCTCGGCCTGCTGTCGATGGCGGCCTCGGTCGTGCTCTTCCCGCTCTGGGCCCGCGGGTCCGTCCTGGCGCACTACTGGGTCGACTTCGGCCTGCTGGGTGGCTTCCGTGCCGAGCAGCTCGAGCAGCGCGTCGCCGGCCTGCAGGCCTCCCGCGCCGGTGCCGTCACCGCCGAGGGGCAGGCTCTCCGCCAGATCGAGCGCGACCTGCACGACGGCCCGCAGCAGCGATTGGTTCGACTCCGGATGGACCTGTCCGCCGCCGAGCGCGCCTTCGAGAAGGACCCCGAGAAGGCCAAGCAGCTCATCGGTGAGGCATCCGAGCACGCCCAGGACGCCCTCGACGAACTGCGCGCACTGTCCCGCGGCTTCGCCCCGCCGATCCTGCTCGACCGCGGACTCGTCGCGGCGCTCGAGGCACTGGTCGCCCGCACCCCGATCCCGGTGGGTCTGGACGTCCGGCTGCCCGAGGGCCTGGAGCTCGCCACGGAGATCCAGCGCAACGTGTACTTCACGGTGAGTGAGCTGCTGACGAACACCATGAAGCACGCCGGCGCCACGACCGCCGGGGTGTACCTCGGGCTGGTCGTCGACGCCTCGGGCCTCTGGTACCTGACCGTCAGCGTCACCGACGACGGCCGGGGTGGTGCCCGACCGCAGCAGGGCCACGGGATCGAGGGCCTGATCGGCCGCATGCGGGCCCTCGACGGCGACCTGGTCGTCTCGAGCCCCGAGGGCGGCCCGACCGAGGCCACCGCCCGGATCCCCCTCGGTGCCCTGAACGGCGTCCCGACGGCGGCGAACCAGCGGTCGTGACCCCACGGGGGCGCCCGCGCTCCCACTAGGCTGGTCGGCATGACAGACGGCCCGGATGCAGCCCGCATCCGGGCCGTCGTCGTCGACGACGCCGTCCTGCTGCGCGAGGGCCTGGCACGCGTGCTCGACGAGGCCGGCATCGACGTGATCGGGCAGTACTCCGACGCCCGGGCCTTCCTGGCGACGCTGCCCGAGGGTGCACCCGACGTCGTGGTGATGGACGTGCGGATGCCGCCGACCTTCACCGACGAGGGTGTCCGCGCCGCCGTCGAGACCCGCCGGATCGCTCCACGGACGGGTGTGCTCCTGCTCTCCCAGTACGTCGAGGCCACCTACGCCGAGGACGTCCTCGCCGCCGGCGCGACCGGCATCGGCTACCTGCTCAAGGACCGCGTCACCCGGCTCGAGGAGATCGACGACGCCGTCCGCCGCATCGCCGCCGGGGGCACCGTGCTCGACCCCGAGGTCGTCACGCAGCTGATGAGCCGCCGCCGCGACCCGCTCGCAGCCCTGACCCCTCGCGAGCGTGACGTGCTCGGGCTGATGGCCGAGGGCCGCACGAACGCCGCGATCGCCCGCGCCCTGGTGATCGGTACCGGAGCCGTCGAGAAGCACGTGTCGAGCATCTTCGGCAAGCTCGCACTCGAGGACACCGGAGAGGACCACCGCCGCGTCCTCGCTGTCCTCGCCTACCTCGGATGAGCCGAGCCCGAGGATGAACCGAGCCCGAGGATGAACCGGGTCCCCGCACCCCTGCTGGCCCTCACCGCGATGGTGTCCGTCCAGCTCGGCGCCGCGATCGCGAAGACCCACTTCGACGACGTCGGCGCGGTCGGGGCCGCCACGCTCCGGCTCGTCATCGGTGCCGTCGTGCTCGCCCTGGTGGTCCGCCCCCGCGTCCGGCACTGGACGCGGGCGCAGTGGCTCGGTGCGGTCGGCCTCGGCCTGGCGCTCGGCGGCATGAACGTCTTCATCTACCTGTCGTTCGCGAGCATCCCGATCGGTGTCGCCGTGACGATCGAGTTCCTCGGGCCGCTCGCCCTGTCGCTCGTGCACACCCGGCGCTGGCGCGATGCCCTGTGGGCCGTGCTGGCGCTCGCCGGGGTCGTGCTGCTCGGCGTCGGGCCGACCGCGGTGACCGAGGTGGGCGGGGTCGTCTGGGCGGTCCTCGCTGCCGCGTGCTGGGCGGGCTACATCGTGATGAACCGGCACGTCGGCGCCGCGATCCCCGGCGTCGACGGGCTCGTCGTGTCGATGGTGGTCGCGATGCTCGTGTCGTTGCCGTTCGGGCTCCGGTCCGCGGTCGACGGCGTCGTGCACGAACCGACGCTCCTGCTCGTCTTCGGCGCCGTCGCCGTGCTGTCCAGCGTGCTGCCGTACGCCCTCGAGATGCTCGCGCTCCGCCGGATGCCGACACGGGTGTTCGGGGTGCTGCAGAGCCTCGGCCCGGCGATCGCCGCCCTGGCCGGCCTCGTCGTGCTGGCCGAGGGGCTGTCGGTGCTCGAGACGGTCGCCCTGGCGTGCGTCACCGCCGCGAGCGTCGGCGTGACGCTGTCGGCCCGTCGCCGACGCGGCGGACCGGTGGGGTGAACGAAGAGGAGGCTCGGATCACGTCCGCCGACGGCGGTGCGTGATCCGGGCCTCCTGAGAAGACCGTCTACTCGTCGCGCAGGAAATCTGCGTACGTGGGTTCCGACTGCTCACCCGACAGGAGGGACGGATCGTTGATCCGACGCTCGACGTAGGCGCTGATGACCTCGGGCGGGGTGAGCACGTGGGCGACCCAGGACGGCACCGCTGCGTTCTTCATGGTGCCTCCTTCGTGGGTACGGGTCCGGATCGAATGCCTCGATCAGTGAGTTACTTGCTGAACCCGCGTTCGCTAAACCATCCTCGGGGTGCGGGTGGAAGTCAACGCAGTGCGTTCTGCGGACTCCGGTTCGCGCTGTCCCGGTCGGCACGGAGCGTGCGGTGCTTCACCGCGGAGCGCCACACCCACGCCTCGGCCTGCTGCCCGAACTGCGCCCACTCCACCAGCACGGCGTCGCGGGTCCAGCTCTTGGCGAAGGCCTTCACCCGGACGTGGAAGGTCGGGAACTGGATCCACGCCCAGACCGGCTTCGGGGTGACGGCGTGGCAGACGTCGCCGCCGCGGGCGTCCTCGGACAGGGAGTACGCGCGCGGACGCTCGACCTCCGGGTGTTCCGGGGGCTGCCACCGGTTCTCGCGACGCCGTCCCACGACGGTATTCGAACGTGTGTTCGAACGACAGTCAAGTCGACCGCGCCGTCTGGACGACGACCTGGCGTCGGACGGGCGTGTCGTCGTCGGGCGGCGGGGCGGGGCGGACGGGTACGCGTTCCCACCTCGTTGACGGTTCTGGTTCACGATTCCCGGGCTGCGCGAACCGGAACCGTCATCGCGCAGACACGAACGTCCGTCCCTCGCCGGGTGGAGCAGCGGGAGTCGACGCGCACTCCGGCTCCGGCTCAGCCCGCGCGGGCCGCCAGGCGCTCGGAGCGTCGGCGTGCCTGCTCCCCGGGGTCCGGCACGGGGGCGGCCTGGATGAGCCGTCGTGTGTACGGGTCCTGGGGCGAGCGCAGGATGGCGTCGCGCGTGCCGTGTTCGGCGACCCGGCCGCCGTGCAGCACGACGACCCGGTCGCACAGGGTGTCGACCACGGCGAGGTCGTGCGTGACGAACAGGCACGCGAACCCGAGGCGCTCCTGCAGCTCGCGGAACACGTCGAGCACGCGGGCCTGCACCGACACGTCGAGTGCGCTCGTCGGCTCGTCGGCGATCAGGAGCGCGGGGTCGAGCGCCACCGCGCGGGCGATCGCGACGCGTTGCCGTTGGCCCCCGGAGAGTTCGTGCGGGTAGCGCTCGGCGTACCCGCCGTCGAGACCGACGTCGGCGAGGAGCCGTTCGACACGCTCCTCGACCTGCACCGCCGGCAGCCGGAGGATCTGGCGGAGCGGCTCGGCGACGGTCTGCCCGACGGTGTACCGGGGGTTGAGCGACCGGAGCGGGTTCTGGAACACCACGCCGACGTGCTGGCGCATCTGCCGGCGGGCGGCTCGCCGTGCGCCGGCGACGTCGGTGCCGTCGACGACCACCGAGCCCGAGGTGATCGGCGCGAGGCCGACCGCGGCCCGGCCGATTGTGGTCTTGCCACTGCCGGACTCCCCCACCAGGCCGACGATCTCGCCACGGCCGACGGTGAACGACACGTCGTCGACGGCACGGAAGCGCCCGCGCAGGGCGCCGCCGTACTCGACCACGAGGTGCCGGACGTCCAGGACGGCGGCCGGGGGCGTCGTGGCGGAGCCGAGCCGGGCCTCCAGGCCGGACCCGGTGCCCATGCGCGGGACCGCAGCGAGGAGTTCGCGCGTGTAGTCGGCGGACGGTGCGGCGAAGACCGCCTCGGCGGTGCCGGTCTCGACGACGCGGCCTCGGCGCATCACGACCACGCGGTCGGCGAGGTCCGCGACGACGCCCATGTCGTGGGTGATGAGCAGGATCGCGGTGCCGGTGCGCTCGCGCAGCGCGCGGAGGACGTCGAGCACCTCGGCCTGCACGGTGACGTCGAGGGCGGTCGTCGGCTCGTCTGCGATGAGCAGGTCCGGGTCGGCGGCGAGCGCCATCGCGATCATCACGCGCTGGGCCTGCCCGCCGGAGAGTTCGTGCGGGTACTGGCCCAGGCGGCGTTCGGGTTCGGGGACCTCCACGGCGCGGAGCAGCTCGAGCGAGCGCTCCCGGACGGCGGCGCGGTCGTGCTGGCCGTCGGTGCGTCGGACGGCCTCGGCGAGCTGGAACCCGATGGTGAACACCGGGTTCAGCGCCGCGGACGGGTCCTGGAAGATCATCGACACGCTGCGGCCCCGGACCGACCGGAGGGTGCGCTCGTCGGTGCCGATGACCTCGAGGTCGCCGAGCCGAATGCTCCCCGAGGCGCGCGCACCGTCGGGGGCGATGCCCATCGCGGTCATCGCGGTCATGCTCTTGCCGGAGCCGGACTCCCCCACGACCGCGACGACCTCGCCCCGGGCAACGGCGAACGAGGCGTCGTCGACGGCGCGGACCACCTCGCCGTCGACGTCGAAGGTGACGGTGAGGTGCTCGACGGTCAGGACGTCGGTGGTGCCGCTCATGGGGTCTCCGGGGGGTCGGTGTCGTCGCGGGCGGCCTTGAAGGCCTCCCACTCCTCGAGCATCTTGCGGTGGTAGCCCTGCAGCCACTGCATGTAGTCGCGGCCGTTGAGCAGACGCTCGCGGACCTCGGCGTCCACGTCGCCCCTGCCGGTGCGGCCGGCACCCTCGACGACGGCGAGCCCGCGGCCGATGATGTCGCGCTGCCGGTCGAGGTACTTCCGTTCGCTGGCGAGCCAGGAGCCCCAGACGTCGGCCTCGGCCCGGAAGTAGTGACTGCGCTCGCCGGGGACGATGTGGCGCTTCACGAACCCGGAGTCGACGAGCCGCCGGGTTGCCATCGACACCGACCCCGAGCTGGCGCCGAGCGCTGCCTGCAGGTCGGACGACGACGAGTGCGGTGCGCGGGTCATCATCAGGTAGCCGAGCACCCGGGCGTCGGTGAGCGGCATGCCCGCGCCGTCGTTGAGCATCAGGGCGAACTCCTCGACGAAGGCCTGGCGCTCCGGTCCGAGCAGCCGGTCGTCGGCGGCGTCGGTGCCGGCGCCGTCGGTGCCGTCGGTGCCCCTGTCGTCCGTCACGAGGCCAGCCCGGCGGCCACCTCGGGTCGCTCGTCCGGGATCGACCACGGCTCCTGCGACATGCCGCCGCCGCCACGGATCGCCCGCACGGTGCCGTCCTCGTCGCGGGTGTAGGTGATGTCCTCGTCGACGGAGCCGAAGCGGTTGCCGTGGGTCATCCGCAGGGTGTCGGCGTCGACGACCTCGAGCCGGGTGGGGGTGTCCATCGGTTCGGGGCCGGACGGGTCGACCTCGACGAGCCGGTCACCGATCCGGGCGACGTCGGTGACGCCCCACGGGTTGGCGAAGCGCCCGGTGAAGGCGGCGGTGTCGACGTCGTCGGGTACCGGGGTCCCCGGGGCGTCGGCGTCGGCCGCGGCGTCGAGCATGGCGATGACCGCGGTGGCGATGAGCGTGGCGGGTCCGGCGGCGGCACTCGTGAGCACGGACACGACGAGCCCGGATGCCGGGTCGAACATCGACTGGGTGATGTGCCCCGGGAACCCGCCCGAGTGGCCGCGGATCTCGCGCCCGCCGATCCGGTCGACGATGAACCCGGCACCGTAGCCGCGGGCCGCGGGGTCGTCGGTGGCGCTCCAGGCCTTCCGCTGCGCGAGGCGCTTGGAGTGGTCGTCGAGCAGGGTGCCCTGCCCGATCACGTGCTGCGAGAAGTAGCGGACCAGGTCGGATGCGGTGCCGTGGAACCCGGTGGCGGCGGCCATCGCGCGGGTGTCGACGTGGTCGATGCGCTGCCGGTGCCGGGCGGTGTGGAAGCCGGTGTACCCGACCACGAAGTCGTCGGCGCGTGCGGGGTCCCAGTCGGGGCCGGTGTTCCGCAGGCCCAGGGGTTCGGTGATCGACTCACGTACGAAGTCGTTGTACGACTGGCCGGACACCGCGGCGATGACCAGGCCGAGCAGGGAGTAGCCGAGGTTCGAGTAGTTGAACGACGAGCCGGTCGGCACCTTCTGGCCCCGGTCGAGCACGAGCGCCAGGAGTTCCTGCTCGTCGGGGAACGGGCGGAGCAGGGACCAGTAGTCGCCGTCGTGTCCGTCGCGGATGACGCCGGCACCCATCTCCATGAGCTCGCGCAGGGTGGCGTCGGCGAGCGGGGAGCCACCGTCGACCAGTGCCGGGACGTACGTGCCGACGGTGTCGTCGAGCCGGAGCGACCCGCGCTCGGCCAGCTGCAGCAGGGCCGTCGCGGTGAAGGTCTTCGAGTGCGAGGCGATGCGGAACAGGTCGGTGGTGGTCAGGCGGCGCCCGGCCTCGACGTCGGCGTAGCCCCAGGCCTCGTCGAACAGGACCTCGCCGCCGAAGCCGACGGCGACCTGCACGCCGGGCACCCGCAGCTGCCACACCTTGTACGACACCCACTCGCGGATGTAGGGCAGGGTCTTCCGGTACGCGGAGAGGGTGTCGGTCACGGTGGTCCTTTCGAAGGGCGGTGGTTCGAGTCTGGCGCGTCGGTCGCGACGGTGCCCGCCGCGACGCGGCGTATGCCGTGCCGGTCAGCGCCGACGTGGGTCGAGCGCGGCGCGCAGCGTGTCGCCGAGCGCGATGACGGCGAGCACGGTCACGGCGAGGAACGCCGCCGGGGCGATGAGCATGTGCGGGGCCCGGAGGAACTGCGACGTCGCCGCGGACAGCTGCAGCCCCCACGAGATCGCCGGACGCTCCAGCCCGATGCCGAGGTAGGTCAGCGACGACTCGGACACGATGACCCCGCCGACGGTGATGGTGGCGAGCACGAGCAGTGGCGAGATCGACGACGGCAACACGTACCGGGTGGTGATCCGCCACGTCGACAGCCCCATCGTCCGGGCGGCGAGCACGAACTCGGCGCCCCGGACGCTGCGGACGCTCGACCGCACGAGCCGGGCCATCGTCGGCCACCCGAACAGGGCGAGCACGAGCGACACGGTGAGCACCGACCGCTCCCCCACGCTGTTCAGCACGACGACGGCGCCGAGCAGGAACGGGAACCCGAGGAACACGTCGGTGAGCCGGGCGAGGACGGCGTCCACCCATCCGCCGACCATGCCCGCGACGGTCCCGACGACGACCGCGACCATGCCGGCGAGCAGGGTCGTGAGCACCGCGACGGCGATCGACGACCGGGTGCCCCAGACGACGTTCGCGTACACGTCGCAGCCCTGCAGGTCGAAGCCGAACGGGTGCCCGGCGGTCGCTGACGCCCCGCTCCGGCCGAGGTCGCACACCCGGGGGTCGCCGTGGCCGAACAGCCCGGCGAACAGCTGCGGGAACGCCGCGATGAGCAGGATCACCACGAGCACCGACGCGGGCACCCAGAACCCCGGCGTCCGTGCGGCGGCGAGCAGTGGCCGACGCCGGACCCCGACGACAGGGTCGACGGTGGCGCCGAGGGCTTCGGTGGTCATCGGGAGGCTCCTGTCCGGACGCGCGGGTCGAGGGCGGCGTGCAGCAGGTCGACGAGCACGCTCGTGACGAGGAACACCAGGATGAGGGCGGTCGAGATGCCGACGACGACGGCACCCTCGTGCGAGCGGATGCCCTGGAACAGCAGGTTCCCGACGCCCGGCAGGTTGAAGATGCCCTCGATGATGACGGTGCCGCCCATCAGGTACCCGAGGTCGGTCGCCAGGTAGGTGGCGGTGGGGATGAGCGAGTTCCGCAGGACGTGCACGCCGACGATCCGGCCCGGCGCGAGCCCCTTGGCGCGGGCCGTCCGGACGTAGTCGGCGTCGAGCGTCTCGATCATCGACGTCCGGGTGAGCCGGGACACCGCGGCCAGGCCGAACAGGGCGATCACGAACGCCGGCAGGACGTACGCGGTCGGCCACCCGGCGGCGACGCCCGCGACCGGGAACCAGTGCAGCCGCACCGAGAACACCAGCTGCAGGGCCACGCCGAGCACGAACACGGGGACCGCCCCGACGACGATCGTGCCGACGAGCACCGTCTTGTCGAGCACGGTGCCGCGCCTGAGCGCCGAGACGACGCCGAGCCCGATGCCGAGGACGATCTCGAGCGCCCAGGCGCTCAGCGCCAGCGTGATCGTCACGGGCCACCGCGAGGCCATCTGCTCGCCGACGGACTGCCCGTTGAAGTCGGTGCCGAAGTCACCACGGAACAGTCCGCCCAGGTACTGCACGTACTGCAGCCACAGCGGCTGGTCCAGGTGGTACTCCGCCCGCAGCGCCCGCACGACCGAGTCGGTGAGGGGGCGCTCGCCGCCGAGCGCCTTGATCGGGTCGCCGGGCAGCGCGAACGTCATCGCGTAGATGAGGAAGGTCACCCCGAGGAACACGATGACCAGGCCGCCGAGTCGGCGACCGACGGCGAGCGTCGGACGCATCACGCGCCTCCCGACACGGCCGCCGACACCGGACGGGAGGCGCGGGTCGGGTCCGTCACGTGCGCCGCGCAGGCGAGGATCGCCCCGTACTGCACGCCCACGAGCTTCCCCACCGGGATCGGCTGCGCACCCGTCGACGCGTCCGCCTGCCAGCGCGCGTAGCGCTCGGCCAGGCGGTCGCGGAGCCGCCGGAGCGGCGCGGACGCCGTACCGGCGGTCGTCTCCGCCTCGACGGCGCGCAGGAGCATGCCGCCGTAGCGCAGGCGGAAGCAGCGGACGAGGTCCTCGCAGCCGAAGCGCTCCGCGACGGTGGCCGTCCGGTCGACCGGTTCCCGCTCGGCACGGCGGCGGTCGGTGTCCGCCATCCCGACGAGCATCGGCACGAACGCACGGGAGGCCTCGACGAACGGGGACGGGATCGAGAGCATCGGCGACGCCTCGTCGAGGAACGCCTGCAGCTCCGCACCCGAGGCACCGAGCTCGTCCGCGCACCGGCGCAGCAGGTCGGCGTACGGCTCGTCGGTCGGGGTCTGGTCGTCGGCGTCGGGGTGGCTCCAGTACGGCAGCTCGGCCACCATGCAGAGGGCGCCGTGCCGCATCGCCCACGCCGCGCTCGATCCGCCGTGGATGTGCTCGCCGGGGTCGACGCCGAGTTCCTCGAGGTAGGCGTACGCCGTCTCGATGCCGTCCATCGCGAACACGGCCGGGGCGAGCTCCCGCAGGTACGGGGACTCCGGCTCCCCGGTGTCGAGCGGCAGCCCGAGTGCGGCCGGCACCGCGTGCAGGGTGTCGACGACGTCGGGCAGGTCCTCGGACAGGTAGTAGTAGACGCCGCCCATCTCACCGTTGTGCAGGCTCACGAGCAGGTCCGGCTCGGTGTCGTCGATGAGCCGCATGAACGCGAGCGTCTCGGGCAGCACCTGGTCGAAGTACACCGACTTGTAGCTGTTCGGGAACGTCCACTCGACCTGGCTGTCCGGGGCCGGCCGGTAGAAGTGCCGCGAGTAGAAGACCCGGTCGTGCGGGTCGTGGAACCACGCCTCGTTGAGCCGCATGCCGTCCGGGTCGATCGTCGGGACGATGTGCCAGGTGACGTCGAGCCCGGCCACCCGCTCGTCACCGAGGGCCGTCTCGGCGAGGTGCAGCGCCGTCCACGAACCGATCGGCTCGTTCGGGTGCACCCCGCCGACCACGACGGCCGCGTGCGACCCGGTGCCGATGCGGTAGCTGTGCAGGGGTTCGCCGAGGCGGCTCGTGCCGATCCGGGTGACCGTGACCCGGTCCGGGTGCGCCGCGGCGAGCGCGGCGAACCGGGCGTGCAGGTCGTCGACGAGCGGGAAGCCGTCGCGGTCGGGGACGTCGCGGACCAGGTCGAGGACGGTGTGCTGCTCCATGCCCCGCCCTACTTCACGGCGATCTGCGCGATCACGGGGCTACCCGCCACCGCCGGCAGCTTCGCGATCTTGTCGCTCGTGACGTAGGAGTACTTGTCGAAGAAGGTCGGGACGATCGGGAAGTCCTGCAGGACCGCCTGCTGCGCCTTCGTGTAGTACCCGTTCGCCTCGTCCTGGGACCCGGCGGAGTCGGCCTTCGCGAGCAGCGAGTCGACGTCGTCGGACTGGTAGTAGCCGGTGCACGGGGAGCAGCCGCCGGCCGTGGTGAACAGCGCACGGAGCGTGTTCTGCTGGCTGATGTACAGGGCGCCCCAGTGGCCGAAGTGCGGGCCGGCGACGGTCTTGTCCGTGAGCTCCGAGTAGTAGGACGCCCAGTCGGTGGTGGCCTTCGCCTCGGCGTCGACGCCCAGGTTCTGCCGGATCTGGTTGGCGTACGCCTCGTACAGGGAGTCGAGGCCGGTGCCGCCCGGGTAGACGAGCGTCATGGTGCCGTCGAACCCGCCGGCGCTGGCGAGGAGCTTCTTCGCCGCTGCCGGGTCGAACTCGCAGGCGTCGCCGCAGATGCCCTCCTCGGTGCCGGACATCGACGGTGGGGTCAGCGCGGTGGCCGGGTCGTACAGGCCGCCGTAGATCGCGTCGTTGACCTCGTCACGGTCGATCGACATCGAGATCGCGCGGCGCACGTCGGGGTCGGAGTACCGGTCGTCCCACAGCGGGAACCCGAGGTAGTCGATGCCGGGGGCGTCGAAGGAGTGCAGGCGGTCGCCGAAGTCGGCCTTCGCGCTCGTCATCTTGTCGGTCGGCAGGAACAGCACGTCGGCGTTGCCGGCCAGGACGTCGGTGTACGCGGTGTTCATGTCGGAGTAGCTGCGGAAGGTCACCTCGTCGGTGGCGGGCTTCGTGCCCTCGTAGTCCTTCCAGGCCGTGACGGTGAACTCCTGGTCCGCCTTCCACGCCTTCGTCATCTCGTACGGGCCGTTGCCGATCGGCTTCTTGTCGTACGCCTTCAGGTCGTCGTAGGCGGCCTCGGGCATCGGGTAGAACGCCGTCTGGGCCTGGCTGAGCTGCAGGGGGAACTGGCTGTCCGCGTGGGTGAGCGTGACCGTGAAGGTGTCCTTGCCGGTGACCTTGAGCCCCGACATCTCCTTGGTCTTCGGGGTGCCCTTCGCCGGGTTGAGGTCGGTGTACCCGACGATCCCGGCGAGCTGACCGCTGTTCTCCCACGCGTTCGGGCCGTAGGCGACGTGGTTCCAGGCCTTCACGTAGCTCTCCGGTGTGACGGCCTCGCCGTTCTGGAACGTCCAGCCGTCCCGCAGCGTGATCGTCCACGTGGTGGCGTCGTCGCTCTCGACGCTCTTCGCCGCCACGTACCGCAGGTCACCGTCGGCGTCGGTCTGGGTGAGCGGCGCGAAGACGCTCATCACCTGGTCGAAGGCCACGGTCTGCCGGCCCGGGGTCAGGTGGTCGGGTTCGCCGGTCGCGTAGACCAGGCTCGAGGGAGCTTCGTCGTCGGCCGCGCCGCCCGCCGAACAGCCGGTCGCCACCAGTGCCAAGGTTGCCGCCGCGGCCAGCGCGGCGATCGTCCTGCGTCGCATGATCTCTCCTCGATCGGGTGCGGCCGGATCCCTGCCCGGTCGTCGTGGTGGGAAAGCTAGGACGGTTCGAATCCCGACCACAAGACTTCTTTCAATGCGCTCTGAGAGTTTTACCGCGCAGAAACACTGACGAAACGACACCCGTCGCGCGACCGGGCCCGTTGTGCCACGCTCGGAACATGCGCCACACACCGCACTTCCTGATGACCGACGTCGACGAGGTCCGACGCCTCATCACCGGGAACCCGTGGGCGACGATCGTGTCCCACACCGCGGCCGGGCTGGTCGCCTCGCACTACCCGGTGCTGCTCGAGGCCCCCGGCCCCGACGACGACCCGGACGCCCTCGTCCTGGTCTCCCACGTCGGCCGCCCCGACGAGGTCGCGCACGAACTCGGACAGCACGAGGTGCTCGTCGTGTTCCAGGGTCCGCACGGCTACGTCTCCCCCGCCTGGTACCCGCCGGAGCAGTTCGTGCCCACCTGGAACCACGTCACCGCCCACGTCTGGGGCACCCCCGAGATCCTGTCCGACGACGAGAACTTCCGGGTGCTCGGCGAACTCGTCGACCACTTCGAGCGGGTCATGCCCTCGCCCGTGTCGTTGCAGATCGACGAGGAGACCGCCCGCCGGATCGCCAAGGGCACCGTGGGCATCCGGATCCGCGTCACCCGGTTCGACGCCCGCGCCAAGCTCTCGCAGAACAAGGCTCCCGAGGTGATCGACCGCATCGTCGCCGGGCTGCGGGGCGACGGCCCCTACGCGTCGCCGGCGCTCGCCGACGAGGTCGAGCGGGTCCGGCCGGTCCCGTCCCCGATGAACGGCCTGGAGGGACGGTGACGGACATCCTGCTCCGCACCGTCCGGCGGGTGGGCACCTCCGGGGCCCCTGCCGACGTCCGCGTCGTCGACGGGCTGGTCACCGAGATCGCGCCGACCGGCACGCTCGACCCCACGAGCGTCGACACCGACGTGGTCGAGGCCGCCGGCGCCTGGCTCGGCCCGGGGCTCCGCGACCACCACACGCACTTCGACCAGTGGGCACTCGTCCGCCGCCGTGTCGACGTCACCGGCTGCGGCTCCGCCGAGGCGACCGCCGACCTGCTCGCCGCCGTCGCGCGGGCGGGCGTGGCGGACCGCGTCCTGGTCGGACACGGCTACCGCGACGGGATGTGGCCGCGCCCTGCACGACGTGAGCTGCTCGACCGTGCCGCACCGGGCCTCCCGGTCGTCGTGATCAGCGCGGACCTGCACGCGGTGTGGTGCAACGCGCTCGCGCTCGCGCACTTCTCGGCTGCTGTCGGCCGACCGCTCGAGGCGGGCGATGACGGGGTCCTGCGCGAGCAGGACGCGTTCGACGTGACCGGTGCGCTGTCGCAGGTGCCGGACGACCTGCTCGACGCCTACGTTGCGGACGCTGCCGAGGCCGCGGCGGCCCGCGGGGTGACGGGCGTGGTCGACCTCGAGATGCGCTTCGGGCTCGACCGCTGGCGCCGCCGGATCCACGCCGGCACCGACGCGATCCGGGTCGCGTCCGGGGTGTACCCGGCCGAGCTCGACGAGGCCATCGCCCGGGGGCTGCGGACCGGCGACGTGGTCGACGGCACGCGGGGCCTGCTCACGATGGGGCCGTTTAAGGTGGTCACGGACGGGTCGCTCGGCACCCGAACCGCCGCCATGACCGACGGCTCCGGTGTGCTCGCCTGGCCGTTCGAGGAGCTCGTCGCGATCACCCGCCGTGCCGTCGACGCCGGACTCGTCCCCGCGATCCACGCGATCGGCGACCGGGCGAACACGCTGGCGCTCGACGTCTTCGAGACCGTCGGGGCCCGCGGCACCATCGAGCACGCGCAGTTGCTCGTCGACACCGACGTCGACCGGTTCGCCCGGCTCGGGGTCGCCGCGTCCGTGCAGCCCGAACACGCCATGGACGACCGGGACATCGCCGACCGGCACTGGGCCGGGCACACCGACCGGGCCTTCGCCTTCGCGTCGCTCGCCCGGGCCGGAGCGCGCCTGCTGCTCGGCTCGGACGCTCCGGTGGCGCCGCTCGACCCGTGGGTGTCGATGGCGGCGGCCGTCGGTCGGGACCGCGACGGGCGGGACCCGTGGCACCCGGCCGAACGGCTCTCGGCACTCATCGCGTGGCAGGGGTCGACCGACGGGCGCGTCGGGGTGTCCGTCGGCGACGTGGCGGACCTGGTGCTCGTCGAGTCCGACCCGCTGGCCGCGTCGTCGTCCGCCGCACTGCGCGGCATGCGCGTGCTGGGGACGGCCGTCGCCGGACGGTTCACGTACCGGGAGCTGTGACCGGGAGGTGTGAGCGGGCGGGTGCGCCTGTGCCCCGTGAGCTACTTCTGGTCCTTCGGGCACCAGTAGAGCTTCCGACCGGCCATGTCGGCCATCCGGATCTCGGTGCCGCACACCCGGCACGGCTCGCCCTGGCGGTGGTAGACCCAATGGCGGTCCTTGCGGGAGCGCAGGGCCTTCTTGTGGTCGGCCTCGGACAGGTCGTCCATCGTCATCATCAGGCCGTCGCGGACGCCGTCGTGCAACAGCTTCGACCAGTCGGACCAGAGCGCCTTGGCCTGCTTGACGGTGATCTTCTTGCCGGGCTTGTACGGGTCGATGCGCTGCCGGAACAGCAGCTCGGCGCGGTAGATGTTGCCGATGCCGGCCACGACGGACTGGTCCATGAGCAGCTGCCCGATCGCGACGTTCCGACGCCGGACGTTGTCGACGAAGGTCTTCTCGGCCTCGGGCCCGTCGTCGTTCATCGGGTCGGGGCCGAGCTTGTCGAGCGCGCGCTGCACCTCGGCCGGGGTCTCCACGACGCACGCGGTCGGGCCGCGCAGGTCGGCGACGGTGTCCTCGGTGAGGATCCGCACCCGGACCTGGCCGACGGGGTCCGGCGGGAAGGACTCGATCGGGTCCTCCGCCTTCTCCTGCTCGGCCATCCGGTAGCGGGCGAGCCGCGGGGCGCCGATCGAGCTGAGCGACTCTTCGCGGTCGTCGTCGTCGGACAGCGCCTCGGCGGTGGAGATCACGCCCGCGAAGTCCCACGCCCCGTACAGGCCGAGGTGGACGCGGAGGAACAGGTCGCCCTCGAACTCCAGGAACATCTGCTTCGCCACCGCACGCGCGGCGATCATGCGCTTGCCGTCGAGCTGCGCGGCCCCGGCGGCGAAGCGCCCCTGGGGGCTCGACACCTCGCAGCGCTTGCCGACGAAGTGCCGGGTGAACTGGTTGGCGATGCGGTGGACGGAGTGACCCTCGGGCATGACTACCGTTCTACCCGGTACCCCTGACGGGCCGGACTACGCGTCGATCTGGCGGCCGGCGATCAGCCCGGTGGTCTCGTACTCGGCCAGCTGGGCGATGCGGCGGGCGTGGCGCTCTTCGCCCGAGAACGGCTCGGCGATGAACAGGTCGACGAACCGGATCGCCTCGTCCTCGGTGTGCTGGCGCGCACCGATGGAGATGACGTTGGCGTCGTTGTGCTGACGGGCGAGCAGGGCGGTCGACTCGTTCCAGACGAGCGCGGCGCGGATGCCCTCGACCTTGTTGGCGGCGATCTGCTCACCGTTGCCGGAACCGCCGAAGACGACACCGAGCGCCTGGACGCCGGCGCGCTGGTCCTGCACCACGGCGTGCGCGGCGTTGATGCAGAACGAGGGGTAGTCGTCGAGCGCGTCGTACTCGGTCGGACCGTGGTCCACCACCTCGTGCCCGGCTTCGGTCAGGTGGGTTGCGAGGGTCTTGTTGAACTCGAGGCCGGCGTGGTCCGTTCCGAGGTGGATGCGCATGGAACCGATCATATTCCTGCGGCTCCCGGGCCCGGACCACCACGGACTACGGTGCGCGGACCACCACCACGAGGTACCGGGTGGGGTCCTCGCCCGGGTTGCGGTAGACGACGTCGGCGGGGTCGCCGAGCTCGATCCGGTCCCCCGCCGCCAGGCGCGTCGGCTCGCCGCCGACGACGACCTCGAGCACGCCGTCGACGACCCAGATGCAGTGCCGCAGGAACGCGTAGGCGGACGCCGGGTAGGCCACTTCGCGGCCGGCCGGGAGGCGCACCTCGGTGACGTCAGCGGGGAACGCCGCGCTCGAGACCGGACGGCGGCGGTACCCGGTGTCGGGATCGGTCCAGGAATCGGCGGTCGCGCCCCGTTGCACCCCGCGCGCCTCGTCGGGGTCCGTCACCCTGGGCACCTCGTGCTCCAGGGCATCGTCGAGGAGCTGCGAGATCGTCAGGCCGAAGGCACCGGACAGGCGACCGAGGATCGTCGCGGTGGGGCTCGAGACCCCGCGTTCGACCCGGTTGATCATCGCGCGGGAGACGCCGGACTCCTCGGCGAGCTCGGTGAGGCTCCACTTCCGCTCGGTGCGGAGTCGCTGGAGGCGTTCGCCGAGCGCCCGCTGCTCGGCGACCGAGGTGTCGTCGGCGCCGGTTGCGGGATCGGCGTGCGCGTCGTCTACGATGTGAGACATGACGACAGCATATGCGACGAACGGGGTCGTGATCCGCGACTGCACCCCCGACGACCTCGACGTCGTGCACGCCCTGCACGTCGACGCCGTCCTGCACTCCACGGCCATCTGGCAGGACACCCCGCACCCGCGTGCGTACTTCGACGGGTGGCTCGCCGAGCGGCAGGGCGGCGGGTACCCGGTGGTCGTGGCCGAGGTCGACGGCGTCGTGGCCGGCTACGCCACGTTCTCGCAGTGGCGGCAGCCGGACGGGTACCGGCACACCGTCGAGCACAGCGTCTACGTGGTCGAGGCGTTCCGCGGCCGGGGCATCGCGACGACCCTGATGGCCGAGCTGGTCGCGCGGGCCACCGCCGAGGGGCGGCACGTCATGATGGCCGGGATCTGCAGCACCAACACGGGGTCGATCGCCCTGCACCAACGCCTGGGGTTCACCACGGTCGCGGTCGTGCCAGAGGTCGGACGCAAGTTCGAGCGCTGGCTCGACCTGACGCTCATGCGCCTGCCGCTCGTCTGACGCGACGGGCGGGGCGGGCGCACCACGGGCCTCCCGGCCGCCCGTCGACGAACCGAACCTGGTTCCGGACACGGAACCACGCGATCCCGCGGTGCTGTGTCCGGAACCTGGTTCCGGAACGTCAGTCGGTGGTGTCGAAGATCGGGCCGACGGTGCGCGAGCGCTTGAGCTCGAAGAAGCCGGGGTACTTCGCGACGGCGACGACGCCGTCCCACAGGTCGAGCGCCTCCTGGCCCTTGGGCGCCGGGGAGATGACCGGTCCGAAGAACGCGGTGCCCTCGACGGCGATGACCGGCGTGCCGACGTCCTGTCCGACGCGGTCGATGCCGTCCTGGTGGCTGGCGCGCACGGCGGCGTCGACCTCGTCCGTCCAGGCGTACTCGAGCAGGTCGGCGTCGAGGCCGAGCTCGGCGAGCACGGCGGGGACGACCTGCTCCGGGTCGGACTCCTGGCGGTGGTGGATGTGCTCGCCGAGGGCGTCGTAGAGCGGCTTCACGATGTCCTGCCCGAGCCGGAGCCGCGCCGCCGTGACGATGCGCGGGTAGACCTGACCGGCGTGCAGGCGCTCCTTGTAGCTCTCCGGCACGTCCTGGTCCTCGTTGAGGACGAACAGGCTCATCACGTTCCAGGTCACGTCGAGGTCGCGGTGCTCGGCGACCTCACCCACCCAGCGGCTCGTCATCCAGGCCCAGGGGCAGTTCGGGTCGAACCAGAACTCCACGGCGGTGCGCGCGGTGGTGGGGTCGGTCGGGTTGTCCACAGTCGTCTCGGTCACGATCCGAGCGTACGCGGCGTCGCTAGGCTGGAACCCATCGTCCCGCCGGCGCACGACGCCGTCCGGGGCCCCGTACGCGGACACCGATCGTCCGCGTCCCCAGCGAAGATGGAGCGTTGCGTGCCCGGAGAGAACCTCACCCGAATCGAAGCCCAGGAGCGCGCGGCCGTCGTCGCCGTGCAGACGTACGACGTCGAGCTCGACCTGACCCGCGGCGCCGACAGCTTCGGCAGCACCACGCGGGTGCGCTTCACCGCCACCGCCGGCGCATCGACCTTCATCGACGCCATCACGAAGACCGTGCACTCGATCACGCTGAACGGCTCGGCGCTCGACGTCGCCGCGGTGAACGACGGCGTGCGCATCCAGCTCGACGACCTGCAGGAGCAGAACGAGCTCGTGGTCGTCAGCGACGCGCTGTACACGAACACCGGTGAAGGCCTGCACCGCTTCGTCGACCCGGTGGACGACGAGGTGTACCTGTACTCCCAGTTCGAGGTCCCGGACTCCCGCCGCATGTTCGCGGTGTTCGAGCAGCCCGACCTGAAGGCCGAGTTCTCCTTCACCGTGACGGCGCCGTCGCGGTGGCAGGTCGTCTCGAACTCCCCCACGTCGGAGCCGCACGTCGACGGCGACGTCGCGACCTGGGCCTTCCCGCCCACCGCGCGCATCTCGAGCTACATCACCGCGCTCGTCGCCGGCCCGTACGAGGTCGTGCGCGACGAGCTGACCAGCCGCGACGGCCGGACGATCCCGCTCGGCGTGTTCGCGCGCAAGTCGCTCGCCTCGTACCTCGACCCCGAGTACGTGTTCGACATCACGAAGAAGGGCTTCGCGTACTTCGAGGAGAAGTTCGACGTCGCCTACCCCTTCGACAAGTACGACCAGCTGTTCGTGCCGGAGTTCAACGCCGGTGCGATGGAGAACGCCGGCGCGGTCACCTTCACCGAGACCTACGTGTTCCGGTCGAAGGTCACCGACGCCATCAAGGAACGCCGGGTCGTCACGATCCTGCACGAGCTCGCCCACATGTGGTTCGGCGACCTGGTGACCATGAAGTGGTGGAACGACCTGTGGCTCAACGAGTCCTTCGCCGAGTGGGCCTCCACGATCGCCACGGCCGAGGCCACCGAGTGGACCGAGGCCTGGACCACGTTCCAGGCCATGGAGAAGTCCTGGGCCTACCGCCAGGACCAGCTCCCCTCGACGCACCCGATCGTCGCGACGATCAACGACCTCGAGGACGTCCAGGTCAACTTCGACGGCATCACCTACGCGAAGGGCGGCTCGGTCCTCAAGCAGCTCGTCGCCTGGGTCGGCATCGACGCGTTCTTCGCCGGTGTCTCCGCGTACTTCAAGAAGCACCACCACTCGAACACCGAGCTCCGCGACCTGCTCGTCGAGCTCGAGGCGACGAGCGGCCGTGAGCTGACCGAGTGGTCGAAGCTCTGGCTCGAGACCGCGGGCGTGAACACCCTGCGTCCCGAGATCGAGACCGCCGAGTCCGGCGTCATCACGTCGTTCACCGTCCTGCAGGAAGCCCCCGCCGACTACCCGACGCTGCGCCCGCACCGTCTGGCGATCGGCGTGTACGCCTTCCGGAACGACGAGTCCGCGCCGTTCGGCGCCGACACGGCCTCGGCCGGCGGCAAGCTCGAGCGGGTCCACCGCGTCGAGATCGACGTCGACGGAGCCCGCACCGAGGTGCCCGAGCTCGTCGGCGTCCAGCGCGGCGACCTCGTGCTGCTGAACGACGACGACCTGGCCTACGCCAAGATCCGTCTCGACGAGCACTCCCGGCGCACCGCGATCGAGCACCTCGCGTCGATCGCGAACCCGCTCGCCCGCTCGATCGTCTGGGGTTCTGTGTGGGACGCCACGCGCGACGCCGAGTCCCCGGCCAGCGACTACGTCCGCCTCGTGCTGGGCAACATCGCGACCGAGACCGAGTCGACGACCATCCGCACGACGCTCTCGCAGCTGCTGCTCACCGCACGCAACTACGTGGCACCGGGCTCGGTCGAGGCCACGGTCCGCACCGTCGGCGACACGCTCTGGCAGCTCGCGTCCTCGGCTGAGGCCGGCTCGGACGCGCAGTTCCAGTTCGTGAAGTTCTTCGCGCAGGTCCCGTCCACGCCCGAGCACGTCGCGACCCTGCAGGGCCTCCGCGACGGATCGGTCACCCTGCAGGGCCTCGAGATCGACACCGACCTGCGCTGGGAGCTGCTCGAGGGCCTCGTGCTCGCGGGTGCTGCGGACAACGCCGAGATCGACGCCGAGCTCGCCGCGGACAAGACCGCGTCGGGCGAGCAGGCTGCTGCCCGCGCCCGGGCGACGATCCCCACGGCCGAGGGCAAGCTGGCGGCGTTCTCGTCGCTGGTCGACTCGTCCGAGCTGCCGAACGCCATCGTGCGCCAGACCACGGTCGGGTTCCAGCACGTGAACAGCCCGGTGCTGCTCGAGGGCCTCGTGCCGAAGTACTTCGAGGTGCTCACGCGCATCTGGGCCGAGCGCAGCTACCACATGGCCGACACCATCGTCTCGGGCCTCTACCCGGCGCCGCTCGCGTCGGCCGAGCTCCGTGACGCCGCCGCCGCGTGGCTCGAGGAGCACCCGGAGACGCCGGCGCTGCGCCGCATCGTGTCCGAGAGCCTCGCGGGCACCGAGCGCGCACTCCGGGTCCAGGCCGCCGACGCCTGACCCCTGCGCTGATCCGGCGGGGTCTTGGTGTTCCTCCAGGGATGCCGAGGCCCCGCCGCTTAGCATCGACCGGATATGAACTTGGCTGCAACGACCGAAGACACGTCCAAACTGGTCTCGAACGCGTTCACGGACTTCGTCGACACCTGGCAGGCACCGATCACGATCGTCATCACGATCATCGCCGCGATCATCCTCCGGCTGATCCTGCGCCGGATGATCAAGCAGGTCGTCGACCGGATCGTGAACGGCGTCAAGAAGCGCCAGGGCGCCGCTGACACGCAGGCCCTCATCGCGTCGCCCGTGCAGACCGCTCGGGTCGTCCAGCGCACCCGGACGCTCGGCAGCGTCCTCGAGAACCTCGCCACCGTCGTCGTGGTCGCGATCGCACTCGTCATCATCGCCACTGCTGTGTGGAAGGGCGCCGCGGTCGGCATCGTCGGCGGTGCATCGCTCGTCGCAGCCGGCCTCGCCGTCGGCGCCCAGTCCATCGTGAAGGACCTGCTGTCCGGCATCTTCATGATCCTCGAGGACCAGGCCGGCGTCGGTGACGTCGTCGACACCGGTCAGGCCACCGGCGTCGTCGAGAACGTCGGGCTGCGCGTCATGCAGATCCGCGACGTGAACGGCATCCTGTGGTTCGTGCCGAACGGCCAGATCCTGCGCGTCGGCAACCTGTCGCAGGGCTGGTCGCGCGTGCTCGTCGACATCACCGTCCCCTACGACACCGACATCGACGCCGTGCAGGACGCCCTGCTCAAGGCCGCCGTCACGATGTCGCAGGAGTCCCGCTGGCGGCAGCGGATCGTCGAGAAGCCCGAGATCTGGGGGCTGCAGTCGATCACCGACGCCGGCATGGTCTTCCGCCTCGTCGTGAAGACCCGCGCGTCCGAGCTCGACGTCGTCGGCCGGGAGCTCCGCACCCGCCTGAAGCACGCCGTCGACGACCTCGGCATCACCCTGCCCGCGATGGCGATGATCATGCCCGAGGGCTGGGAGAACGCCACCTCGATCAACGGCCTGCGCACCGTCCGGACCCAGCCGACGCCGGCACCCACGAAGCCCCGGCGCACCAAGCGCAACATCCTCGGGCAGCCGATCCGCACCGACGACCCCGACAGCGGGAAGGACCCCCGATGACCGACCCCACACCCCCGAGCGGCACGGGCGCGCCCGGAGCACGCGGCTCGCTCGGCATGCCCGGTGCCCCAGGGGTGCCAGGCTCGGTCGGCGTCCCGGCGCAGCCGATCACCCTGCGCGTCGGGGAGCACGGCGCCTCGGCCACCGGGTCGCTGTACGAGCGGATCGGCGGCGCCCCGACCTTCGACCGGCTCGTCCGGCGCTTCTACGAGGGCGTGCAGCAGGACGAGGTCATCTGGCCGATGTACCCGGCCGACGACCTCGAGGGTGCGATCTGGCGCCTCTCCGCCTTCCTGCAGCAGTACTGGGGCGGCCCGGGCACCTACAGCGAGCAGCGCGGCCACCCTCGCCTGCGGATGCGGCACAACCCGTTCCGCATCACGTCCGAGGCGCGGGAACGCTGGCTCCACCACATGCACGAGGCGGTCGAGTCGCTCGAGCTCGCACCCCTCGACGAAGCCGAGCTCTGGGGCTACCTCGACCGCGCTGCCCACGCGATGACGAACACCTTCGACTGACGCGCGCGGCACACGCCGTCGTGTCGTCGAGACGCCGCCGAATCCGGCGGCGTCTCG
>NZ_MJGT01000061.1:28916-72897 GCF_001864975.1 Curtobacterium sp. MMLR14_002 | reverse complement strand
CACGGGCCTCCCGTCCGCCGGTTCCCGCGTTCTCGTGCGCGCGAGACGCCGGCGTGTTCGGGCAGCGCGGGTCAGCGCACGGACGAGCCGGAGGTGAGGTCCTCGACCAGGGACGGCCGCGACGGCCGCCAGCCGAAGGCCGACCGGGCGTGTGCGCCGGACGCCTCCTGGTGCAGCAGCAGGGCGTCGGCGAAGTCCCGCCCGAGCCGTTCGCGGCTCGCGTCGACGCTCTCGGCGACGACCGGTGCTCCGTGGGCCCCGGCCTCGGCGATCTGCCGGACGGTCGGGTTGTCGCCGGTCGCGGCGACGATGTACCCGTCGGGCTCGCCGCGGTGCAGCGCGAGGACGTAGAGCTCACCGAGGTCGTCGACGTGCACCGTCGTCCAGCGCTGCGAGCCGTCGCCCACCAGCCGCACCGGCTGCTCGCCGTCGCTGACGAACATCGCCGGGATGCCGGCGCCGCGCCCGTACACGATGCCGGGGGCGACGATGGTGCTCCGCACGTCGCTCGCCCGGAGCAGCGCCTCGTTCGGTCCGCGCCAGGCGGTCAACGCCGGCGGGTCGATCGGCGACTGCTCGGAGATGTCCGTCGAGTCACCGAAGGTGAAGATGCCGCCGGTGTGCACGAACGGCTTCGGTGTGCCGGCCAGGGCACCGATCGCGGTGCGGATGAAGTCCGGGTCGACGCCCGGAGCCGATGCCGTGTGGACGACGCCGTCGCTCTCGTGCAGCAGGCGTTCGACGACGTCGGTGTCGGTGACGTCGCCGACCAGGGCCCGGCCACCGGCGTCACGGACGTGCTGGGCCTTCTCGTCGGACCGGACGAGCGCGGTGACCTCGTCGCCGTGGGCCACGAGGGAGCGGAGGACGGAGGAGCCGATGTACCCGGACGCACCGGTGAGGAAGACGTGCATGCGGCCAGCCAACCACGGCGGCCGGGCGGCGTGGTCGGCGGCGGTCGGCGGCGGTCGGCGTCTTCGTCGACCGCGGCGTCACGGTCGTCGTCGCTAGGAGCTCAGGGTCCAGGCGCGGCGCTTCACGAGCACGTGGCCGCGCGAGGTCGTGAGTCGGCTCCACGGGCCCGTCTCGAACAGCCGGACCGGGTCGTGCCCGAGGAACCCGAGGCTCTCGCCCGCGAAGCCCGCACCGGCGGGCAGGTGCTCGACGCCAGGGACCGGTCGGCCCCAGACCTCGGCACGGATCCGTCGGACGATGGCCTCGCCGGCGTTGGACGGCACGGCGTCGGCGACCTCGGCGATGCCGTCGCGGGTGGCGCGGCGGAGGAGTTCCGGTGAGACGTCCGGCAGCGGGACCCAGCCCCCGCGGGGCGGGGAGATGGCCGCCCACGTCACGGTGTGCACCTCGTGCGGCAGCTCGACCTCGATCGGGGTGGCCCGCGTCGGGTCGGCGCCCTCGGCGTGTTCGGCGTCCTGCGCCTCGGCCAGCAGGCGGAGGCGCTCGAGGAGCGACTGCAGCGGGACCACGGTGTCGATCGACGCGGGTTCGGTGAGCGAGAACGTGCGGAGGCCGAGCACCGTCGGCAGTTCGTCGAGCAGCCCGAGCGGGTAGAGGATCGCCGTGTAGACGGCCAGGACGCCGGAGTCGGCGATGAGCCGGACCGAGCCGTCCTCGATCCGAGCGGCACGTCCGAGGTACGTGCGGAGGTCACCGAGTGAGGCGGCGTCGGGAAGCGTGAACGAGTTGCCCATGTCGTCCCCGATCCTACCGGCCATCGGCGCAGCGCAGCCTGGGCGCGACGACCTGCGACGGCGGCGAGCGGGCGTTCGTAGACTGCACAGCGTGAACGGCGAACCCGACTTCCTGCGGACCCTGCGACTCGAGGACACCGGCGCGAGCACGGGCGAGACGATCCTGACCGGTGCCAGCCACTGGTCCCCCGGCGGACGGGTGTTCGGCGGGCAGGTGCTGGCGCAGTGCATCGTCGCCGCGCAGCTCACGATCGAGGGACGCGACGTCCACTCGATGCACGGCTACTTCCTGCGTCCCGGCGACATCGACGTGCCGATCACCTTCGGCGTCGAGCGCATCCACGACGGCCGGTCGTTCGCGGCCCGTCGCGTGCAGGCCTACCAGCGCGGTGTCCCGATCTTCTCGATGATCGCGTCGTTCCAGGTGCCGGACACCGGCATCGAGCACCAGGACCCGTACCCGGTGGACACCCCGAACCCGGAGTCCCTGCCGTCGGCCGCGTCGATCCTGTCCGCGATCGACCACCCGGTCGCACGCGCCTGGGCCGCGCGGTCCATCGACCTGCGACACGTCGAGGGCCCGGTGTTCGTCGACGTGCAGGGCGAGCACGTGCCGCACCAGGCGGTCTGGTTCCGGGTGCAGGGCGACCTGCCGGACGACCCGGCGCTCCACCGTGCGGTGCTCGGGTACGCGAGTGACCTGTCGATCCTCGAGCCGATCATGCGGCGGCACGGCGTCGCCTGGGGCACCCCGGGGGTCAAGAGCGCGAGCCTCGACCACGCCATGTGGTGGCACCGCAACGGTCGCGCCGACGACTGGATCCTGTACACGCAGGAGTCCCCGAGTGCACAGGGCGGACGGGGACTTGCGTTCGGCCGGATGTTCTCCCGTGACGGTCAGCTGCTGGCCACCGTCGCCCAGGAGGGCATGATGCGGGTGCCTACGGCCGGCTGAACTGCACAGGTTCCTCGAGGTAGCGCTCGCACGCGGCACGCTCGGTGTCGGTCAGCCGACGCGGACGGTTCGTCGCCGCGTCGACCATCACAAGTGCCGTCGTCGCCCGGGTGTACAGGACGGCGGGGTGCTGCCCCACCGGCGACCAGACCTCGTACGAGACGTCGATGCTCGCGCCCCCGAGCCGCCCGATCCACATCTGGATGTCGAGCGGTTGGCGGAGGTACGGGATCGACGCCAGGTACTCCAGGCGCTGGCCGGCGATCACGGTCATGGTGCCGGAACCCGGCCGGCCGTCGATGATCGGCTCGGGCAGGTCGCCGTCGGGGTCCTCACCGGGGTCGGCACCCCAGAACCCCACGATGCGCGCCTCTTCGAGGAGGCGCAGCATCGCGGAGTTGTTGACGTGACCGTAGGCGTCGATGTCGCTCCACCGCATGCGGATGGGAGCGTGCAGTCTCGCCACGAGGATCAGTCGCGGGTGAGCTTGCGGTACGTCGCGCGACCGGGCTTCGCGGCATCGGCACCGAGGCGCTCGATCTTGTTCTCCTCGTAGGCCTCGAAGTTGCCCTCGAACCAGTACCAGTTCGGCGTGCCGTCCTCGTTGAGGCCCTCCCACGCCAGGATGTGCGTAGCGATGCGGTCGAGGAACCACCGGTCGTGGGTGATGACCACGGCGCAACCGGGGTACTCGAGCAGGGCGTTCTCGAGGCTGCCGAGCGTCTCGACGTCCAGGTCGTTGGTCGGCTCGTCGAGGAGCAGCAGGTTGCCGCCCTGCTTGAGCGTCAGCGCCAGGTTCAGACGGTTGCGCTCACCACCGGACAGGATGCCGGCGCGCTTCTGCTGGTCCGGGCCCTTGAAGCCGAACTGCGACACGTAGGCGCGGGACGGGATCTCGGTCTTGCCGACCTGGATGTAGTCGAGTCCGTCGGACACGACCTCCCACAGGTTCTTGTTCGGGTCGATACCGCCGCGGGTCTGGTCGACGTAGGAGATCTGGACGGTGTCGCCGATCTTCAGCGTGCCGCCGTCGAGGGGCTCGAGGCCGACGATCGTCTTGAAGAGCGTGGTCTTGCCGACGCCGTTCGGGCCGATGACGCCGACGATGCCGTTGCGGGGCAGCGTGAACGACAGGTCGCCGATGATGACGCGCTCACCGAACTGCTTGCGCAGGTGCTCGGCGTCGATGACCTGCGAACCCAGACGCGGGCCGACCGGGATCACGATCTCCTCGAAGTCGAGCTTGCGGGTGCGCTCGGCCTCGGTGACCATCTCCTCGTAGCGGGCGAGACGGGCCTTCGATTTCGCCTGACGGCCCTTGGTGTTGCTCCGGACCCAGTCGAGCTCGGACGACAGGCGCTTCGCGAGCTTGGCGTCCTTCTTGCCCTGGACCTCGAGGCGAGCGCGCTTCTTCTCGAGGTAGGTCGAGTAGTTGCCCTCGTACGGGTACAGGCGGCCGCGGTCGACCTCGGCGATCCACTGGGCGACGTGGTCCAGGAAGTACCGGTCGTGGGTCACGGCGAGGACGGCACCGTGGTACTGCTGCAGGTGCTGCTCGAGCCAGAGCACGCTCTCGGCGTCGAGGTGGTTGGTGGGCTCGTCGAGGAGGAGCAGGTCGGGCTTCTGGAGCAGCAGCTTGCAGAGCGCGACGCGGCGCTTCTCACCACCGGACAGGTGGGTGACGAGTTCGTCCCCCGGGGGGCACTGCAGCGCGGCCATGGCCTGCTCGAGCTGGGAGTCGAGGTCCCACGCGTCGGCGGCGTCGATGTCCTCCTGCAGGGTGCCCATCTCGGCCAGGAGCGCGTCGAAGTCGGCGTCCGGCTCGGCCATGAGTGCGGAGATCTCGTTGAAGCGTGCGAGCTTGCCGTGGATCTCGCCCACGCCTTCCTGCACGTTCTCGAGCACGGTCTTGCTCTCGTCGAGCTCCGGCTCCTGCATGAGGATGCCGACGCTGAAGCCCGGCGTGAGCTTCGCCTCGCCGTTGGACGGCTGGTCGAGACCCGCCATGATCTTCAGGATCGTCGACTTGCCCGCACCGTTCGGTCCGACGACGCCGATCTTGGCACCGGGGAGGAACGACATCGTGACGTCGTCGAGGATCAGCTTGTCGCCGACCGCCTTGCGGGCGCGGACCATCTGGTAGATGTACTCAGCCATATCGGCCCCAAGTGTAGTGACACCGTCGGAGCACCGCTCGCCCGACGCCGGATCGCCGCTTCCCGCACCTGTACGAACAGCCCTGTTGCGCAACGCACGTCTCGACGTAACCTCTCCTCGCCCCGCAACCTCGGGGGCCCGTCGCTCACCACGACGAGGACCAGGATCAGGACCACGGACAGGACGAGGACCATGACCACGCACACGACCACGACCCCGTCGCGGCTCCGCCGCCTCGCACTCCCCTTCGTCGGAGCGATCGCACTCACCGTCGCGCTCATCGCCCCGGTGTCGCCGGCATCGGCCGCCGGTGCCGTGCCGAAGGGCAGCCCGTACCTGCTGTACACGGCGAGCATCAGCGCCAACGGCACGGGCACCGGCTACTCGTCGTACATCAACGTGCACGACGCCCACAACAACGCCTACTCGTTCGGGATCCAGTCGGACAAGGGCTCCCCGCAGAGCAAGGGCAAGCCGCGCTACATCTGGGAGCGCGTGCAGAACGGCAAGTTCACCTACGGCTACCTGGGCCTGGCCACCAACAAGCTCACGCCCATCGGCATGCGCTGGTACAAGAACGACGTCGCGACGATGATCGTGAACCACAAGACGATCGGCACCCTCAAGCTCAACCTCGACGGTCGCCTGTTCTTCAACGCCGAGGCCAACGCCCGCCTGAACGGTGACGTCGTGCACTCGACGGTGCAGAACACCCGCATCACGGTCGGCGACCGCAAGTCGAACACCGGCCTGAACGGCAAGTGGGACACGAGCTTCTCGTTCCACGGACTGAAGGCGAAGCAGACGAACAGCCCACGGGTGCAGGGCGCCAGCTTCACGATCGACGGTCGCGTGACCGGGCTGCCCCGTGGCGGCAACTGGGACACCGCCCAGGTCTCCGGCATCGGGATGATCGCCCAGAAGTGGTGACCGACGCGACGCGGTGAACCGCACGCGTCCCCGGCGGCCTGACCCGCACCCCGACTCCGGTCGGCGTGCGGGTCAGGCCGCTTCGGCGTCGTGGGCGTGGTCGTCGAGGGGCGGCGCGGGGTCCCAGGGTGCGGCGTCCTGTTCGAGGACGTGCTCGGACGGCCTCGCGGGCTCCTCGCCGTCGCCGGCGCCGAGCGGCGGTGCCTCGTGGACACCGTCGACGTCGCCGTCACCGTCCGGACCGTGGTCGGTCGCCGGTGCGTGGTCGTGCGAATCGTCCGGCTCCGCCCCGTGGTCGGACCCGTGACCGGTGCCGTTCCCCGCGGGCTCGCGGACCTCGCCGGTGCGGGGGTCCACCCCGCGCAGGCCCCCCTGCCCAGAGGTGCCGTCGCCGACCTGCCGCGGCACCCGCAGCCAGTTGCTGATCCCCCACGCCAGGTCGTGGCCGATTCCGTCGGCG
The DNA here is from genome assembly GCF_001864975.1 of Curtobacterium sp. MMLR14_002. Taxonomy (NCBI): domain Bacteria; kingdom Bacillati; phylum Actinomycetota; class Actinomycetes; order Micrococcales; family Microbacteriaceae; genus Curtobacterium; species Curtobacterium sp. MMLR14_002. Next base: position 66,686 of record NZ_MJGT01000061.1, on the reverse strand, counting down.
TCGATCTCGACCGAGGTCCCGCCGCGACCGTCGCGTTCCCACGTGCGGATGCGGACACGTCCGGCGACGACGATCCGGTCGCCCTTCTTCAGGGACTTGTACACGTTCGACGCGAGCGACCGGAACGCGGTGACGGTGTACCAGTTGGTGGCGCCGTTGACCCAGGCGGCGGTGGCCCGGTCCCAGCGGCGCGAGGGTGAGGCGAGTCGGAGACTCGTGATGGCGATGCCGGTCTCGGTGACGAGGTGCCGGGGCTCGGTGGCGACGATTCCGCAGACGGTGATGATGTCGTTCATGCGTCGATCGTCACGGAGCCCGGGGTCGCGTCAGCGACCCCGGGCTCGATCTGTGGCGTGTGGACCCGATCAGGCGACCTGTGGAGGACGAGTCCCCCGGGCCTCCAGTCCGGGCCCGGTCAGTGCGCTCGGAACTCGGGCCGGGCGGCCAACGGTCCGAGCGCGGCGTGGACCGCGCCCTTCGCGGACTCGAGGGACGGGTACGGCCCGCCCGCCCGTCGTCGCCCGTAGAGCTCGACCTGGAACCCGTCCGCCGCGCGGTGGATGCTGCCCACCGCTCCGGCCGGACCGATCGCGACCCAGGTTCCCGTGTTGTCCGTCATGTTCGAACCACCTCCTCGTGGCCCTGCCGCCCCGGGGTCAGGACGCCAGGATGTACTGACTGTAGGCCTTCCGGACCTTGTTCACCTTGGGCAGCGCGACTGCGAGGCAGTAGCCCTGTCCGGGGTTCTTCGCGAAGAAGTCCTGGTGGTACTCCTCTGCCGTGTAGAACGTCGAGAGCGGCTCGATGGTGGTGACGATGCCGCCGTCCCAGATGTCCGACGCCCGCTCGATGGCGCGCTCGAACAGCTCGCGCTGCGTGTCGTCGGCCGGGAACATCGCCGAGCGGTACTGCGTGCCGACGTCGGCCCCCTGGCGGTTCAGCTGCCGGGGGTCGTGCAGCGTGAAGAAGACGTCGAGGATCACGTCAGCCGGGATCACCGACTCGTCGAACGTCACCGCGACCGCCTCGGCGTGGCCCGTCGTCCCGGTGCACACCAGTTCGTACGAGGGCTCCTCGACCTGTCCGCCGACGTAGCCGGACACCACGTCCTGCACACCCTGGAGCGTGCGGTACACGGCGTCGAGACACCAGAAACATCCACCTGCGAGCACGAACGTGGTCATGGGCACAACCTCTCTCCGGGCTGCCCGTGCAGCCCCGTCGTTCCTCCACAACAGTGTGCGCGGGGACCCTGTTCCCCAGATCGGACGGCACTCCTCGGCGTGTCGGTGGTCCCCCGTAGCGTCGGCACCACACCGACCAGGAGGCCAGCGATGCAGACCATCACCGAACCCGCACTGCGGATCCGCACCGTCCCGCTGGCCCGCGCCCGGGGCGACTACCGCATCCTCGACGTCCGCGACGACCTGAGCCGGGTCACCCGGGCCAACGGAGAGATCGTCGGGTACGTCGACCGCATCGACGTCGCCGGCGACACCGCCTACCGTGCCCGCCGGTACGTCGCGACCGAGCGCCGGTTCGTCGAGCTGCCGAGCGTGTGGTCCGCCGACGACGCCGTGGACACCCTGCGCTGGTCATGATGTTCCACATTGGAATCATCTGCACCGGGATGCACGGAACGCCGTCCGGCCTCCCCGACGCCTGACCGTTCCGTGGGTATGGTGCGCGCATGGACTGGTGGAACGACCTGACCGACTGGACTTCGTCCGACACGGGTTGGCGGGTGCTCTCGGGCGCTGTGATCCCCTTCGTCGCCATCGTCGTGGCGGGCGTGATCGCGGCGCTCATCGGGCGCAGCGCGACCAAGCGGGTCGTGGCGCTCCAGGAGCGGGAATCGAAGAACGCGGCCGTCGCCGCGATCCTGACGGCTGCGCGCAAGGCAGCGGCGTGGGGATCGCTCGGACACGACGAGCGTGCGTACGCGGACCACCTCGCCGAGGACGCCGACATCCGGCTGCGCCTGCTCCCCGTGCAGGGTGCGCCGCTGGCCGCCAACTGGGCCCAGCACGAGATCGCCGACATCAAGAAGAACTCGTCGACGTTCAGCTTCCAGGCCGACCAGTCCCTCGCCGAGTTCCGTGACCGCCTGCTCGACTGGCAGGCGCGACCGAGCCGTGCGCGCAAGCTCTTCAAGGCCGACCTCGAGCGCTGGAAGTTCGAGTCCCCGGACCCCGACGCCGACCTGATCAAGCGCCAGCAGGACTGGAACGCCGACCAGGCCGAGCCCCCGCGCACGCAGGCACAGGCCCCGGCGGCGGCTCCGGCTCCGGCTGCTCCCGCCGAGCGCCCCACCCCGACGACGACCTCGCTGCGTCCGGCCCAGCGCCCCGCGTCCGCACCCTCGACTCCTCCGGCGCCGACCGCTGCAGCTGCCACAGCCGGTGCTGCCGCGCCCGCTGCGTCTGCCGGTGCCGCCGGCGGGACGACCCCGTCGTTCTCGGTGAACCGTGGTGCCGCCACGAACCCGAACCGCGGCAGCGCCGACCAGAACGCCACGCGCTCCTTCGGTGACAACACCACCCGCGTCTACGGCGACGACGAGACTGCACCCCCGGTCCGTCCGGCACTCGGCACCCCGACCTCGCCCGCCCGCTCCGTCCAGGGCCGCGGCACGGACGACACCGAGGTCGTGGACGACGACAGCGCCACGCGGGCCTTCGGCGACGCGAGCGCCACGCGGGCACCCGGCGACGCCGGCGCCACCCGCGCCTTCGGCGACACCGACCGTGCACCGCGGAACGACCGTCCGTCCTCGTCCGACCGCCCCGTCGCGACGCCCACCGCGGCCGACGCCCACGTCAACCGGGCGCCCGCGAACGACGTCCCGCCCGCATCGGCACCCCGGGTCGACACCCCCGGCGCGACGAACACCACGTCCGTCCCGACGCGTCTGAACCAGGCCCCGGCCGAGCCCGCGGACGCGAACGAGACGTCGGAGGCGCCGTACACGCAGCCGATCAGCGCCGCCGAACTCCGACGCCGCGCCGCGGACGACGACGAGTAACCCCCCCACGTCGAGAACAGGGCCGCCATCCGGAGAGGATGGCGGCCCTGTTCGTCTTCGGCGCCCCCGGCAGGAATCGAACCCGCGGCACGGTGGGTAGAAACCACCTGCTCTATCCACTGAGCTACGGAGGCGAGCAGCGTCGATTGTAGCGGCGAGCGGCCACCGGACGCTCGATGCGCGCCCCGCCGCGTCTCCGTGACAGGACCCGGCGGTCGCCCAACGGTCGGCCGCCGTCTGCCGCCCGTTCCCCTCCGCGACACCCGCGCTTCGTAGCGTCCGGAGCATGCGCACCACCGGTTCCGTCCTCGCCGTCGTGCCCGCACGTGCCGGGTCGAAGGGGATCCCCGGCAAGAACCTCCGCACGGTCGCGGGCCGTTCGCTGGTCCGGCGAGCGGTCGACTCGGCACGACGTGCCACGCGCATCGACCAGGTGGTCGTCACGACCGACGGCGACGCCATCGCTGCCGAGGCCGTCGCGGCCGGTGCCGCCGTGGTCCGCCGTCCGGCCGAGCTCGCCGGTGACGAGGCGTCCTCGGAGTCCGCCCTGCTGCACGTCCTCGACGCGATCAGCACGCCGCTGCCCGAGGTCCTCGTCTTCCTGCAGGCGACCTCGCCGTTCATCGACCCGGCCGACCTCGACGCCGCCGTCGCGCGCGTGGTCGACGGGCACGCCGACGCGGTGTTCGCCGCCGCGCCCTCGCACGCGTTCCTGTGGCGGACCGCCCCGGACGGCACCGCGGTCGCGGTGAACCACGACGCTGCGACCAGGCCCCGCCGCCAGGACCGCGAGCCCGAGTACCGCGAGACCGGCGCCTTCTACGTGATGCGGACGGCGGGGTTCCTCGAGAACCGGCACCGGTTCCACGGCCGCGTCGAGCTGGCCGTCGTCGACGGTGCCGGCGCGATCGACATCGACGACGAGGCCGACCTGGCCCTCGCCGAAGCCCTCGCCGAAGCGCCGGGCGCGCCCGGCGCGCTGACCGACGCACGCGTCGGCGACCCGGCCCCAGCACCCACCACGACCCGAGACCCATCCCCGACGCGGGCCACCCCCGCACCGAACGGAGCACCATGACCGTCACCATCGGTACGTCCACGATCGGCGCGGGCCACCCCGCGTACCTCATCGGCGAGATCGGCCTCAACCACAACGGCGACGTCGACATCGCGAAGCAGCTCATCGACGTCGCCGCCGACGCGGGCCTGCAGGCCGTGAAGTTCCAGAAGCGCACCCCCGCGATCTCCACGCCGGAGCACATGAAGAACACCCCGCGCAGCACCCCGTGGGGCGACATGACCTACCTGGAGTACCGCTACCGAGTCGAGTTCGACCGCGACCAGTACATCGAGATCGGTGACCACGCGACCCTCCGCGGGCTCGACTGGTTCGCGTCGCCGTGGGACGAGCCGTCGGTCGACTTCCTCGAGGACCTCAACGTCGTTGCCTACAAGATCGCCTCGGCGTCCGTCACCGACCTCGGCATGCTCGCCGCCGTCGCCGCGACCGGCAAGCCCGTCATCCTGTCGACCGGCATGTCCACGCTCGAGCAGATCGACGCCGCCGTCGAGGCCCTCGGCACCGACCGCCTCGTCCTCATGCACGCGACGTCGACCTACCCGCTGCCGGCCGAGGAGGCGAACCTCCGCATGATCGACACCCTCGCCCACCGCTACGCGGGCGTCCCCGTCGGGTACTCCGGCCACGAGCCCGGCCTGCAGATCTCCATCGCCGCGGTCGCCCTCGGTGCCACGGCCGTCGAGCGCCACATCACGCTCGACCGCACGATGTGGGGCTCCGACCACGCTGCATCGCTCGAGCCGCACGGCCTGAAGACGCTCGCCCGCGACATCCGCATCATCGAGACCGCCCTCGGCGACGGCGTCAAGAGGATCTTCCCCGGCGAGCAGGCACCGCTCGCGAAGCTGCGTCGCGTCGGCGCGTGAGCGGATGCAGTCCCCATCCGACCGCCGGCGAGCAGGCACCGCTCGCGAAGCTGCGTCGCGTCGGCGCGTGAGCGGAGCGGGCGTGGGCGGCGCACACGTGACCGGCCCGGTCGACGGGACCCGCGCCTTGGACGTGCCGGCTGACGGCAGTGGGTCGACGGGCGGACTGGAGGCGCGCCTCCCGTCCGACGCGTCACCACGCGTCCGACGCGTGGTCGGCCTGGTCGACACCGACTCGTTCGCGAAGTGGGGCGCCCACCTGCTGGCGAGCGCCCCGGCGGACTGGGACCTGGAGCTGCGCACCGTGGCGACCCCGCGGTCGGCGAGCCCGAAGCAGCTGCGGTCGGCGTTCCGCGGGCTGGACCGGCGCCTCGCCCACCTGCACCGCGAACCGCCCGCGCCGAAGGACGTCGACGCCGTCGTCGAGGAGCTCCGACAGGACCCGCCGGACGCCGTCCTGGTGTCGTTGATCGGACCGGTGGCCGAGCTCGTGATCGACGAGGTGCACCGGCGGATCCCGGACCGGCCGGTGCTGGTCTCGGGGCTGCCGGGGATCTCGTTCCCGTCGAAGTGGAAGGGCATCTTCTTCCGCGCCCGGGCCGACCTGTTCGTGCTGCACAGCCACCGTGAGGTCCGCGCGTACGAGGAGATGGCGCGCCAGGGCGGCGTCGAGCCGCACTTCGCGCTCGCCACGCTGCCCTTCGCGCGGGGTGCCGGCGCGACCAGCGGTGCCGGCGCAAGCGATGGTGCGGACTCGACGGGCCGTGACTCCGTCGTCTTCGCTGCGCAGCCGAGTGTGCCGTTCGAGCAGGCCGACCGGGCCCTCGTCGTGCGGTGGCTCGTGGACACAGCGCGGGCGCACCCGGAGTGGCGCGTCGTCATCAAGACGCGCGCCGCGGCCGGCGAGCACCAGACGCACCGCGAGGAGCACCCGTACCCGGACCTGGTGCCCGCGGACGCGCCGACCAACCTCGTGGTGGAGAGCGGGCCGATGGCCGAGCACCTCGACCGTGCGGTGGCGCTCGTGACGATCAGCTCGACCGCGGTGCTCGAGGCGGCGGCGCGAGGCGTGCCCGCGCTCACGCTGACCGACTTCGGGATCGGCCGGCACCTGATCAACGAGGTGTTCGTGGGGAGCGGCCTCGAGGGTGACGCCGTCGACCTGGTCGACGGACGGTTCGGCGTCGTCCGGCCGGAGTGGATGCGGGACAACTACTTCCACCCGGCCTCGGAGGACGACTGGCAGCACCGGCTCGTGGAGCTCATGGCCCGACGGGACGCCGGCACGCTGGTGGACCGGGCACCGGCTCGGCGGAGTCGCGGTGGCGTGCTGCGCCGTGCGTGGGAGCGGAAGAACGCCCTCGGTGGGGCCGATCGCAGCCCGCTCGGACTGGTGGCACTGGGCATCGGGGCGCCGATCCGGGGCGCGAAGCGACTGGCGCGACGCGTGCGTGCGCTGGTCGATCCGCCGGAGCCCGTCGTGGTGGCGGCGCCGACGTCGCAGCGTGCGGGGACGCGGGCCGCTGTGCCCGTGCTGGGGGCCACCGCTGGGACGGCCACGGCGGCGGCCGCCCCGGCCGCGGCGGCGGCTCGTTCAGAGCGCCTTGGCCACCGCGAGCAGGAGTTGGTCGCGGGTCGGGACGCCGGGTGAACGGAAGACCTCGGTGCCGTCGTCCTGCCGCACGATGATCGTGGGCGTGGACCGGATACCGAGGTCTTCCGCGTCGTCGGGGTGCGCCGCCACGTCGCGTTCTGTCACGGTGAGCCCGGGGACGAGCGCCGACGCCTCGGCCGACACCCGGCGGGCGGCGGCACACGGCGCACAGAAGGCGGACGTCCAGAGGTCGAGCTGCATGTGGTCCTGCAACGCGGCGGGTGGGGGTTCTACTCCCGGTCGAACTCGCCGCTGCGGTCGCCGCGGTCCTGCAGGTCGTCGACCGGGTCGGACTCGCCGGGCTCGTAGGTGAACTCCACCGAGATCTGGTCGAGGACCTGGCGGGACTTGGTGGCGCGGTAGGTGAAGGCCGTTTGCAGGCCCTCGACGTCGGCGAACACCGTGACCTCGTCGTCCAGCGCGTCGCTCGTGGCGGTGCGGGTGTCGGTCGTGCCGTCGAAGGGGCCGCCGTGGAAGATCGCGGTGTACTCGTCGCCTTCGTGGATGGTGATGTCGCTCATGCCTCCCTTCTACCAGGCGGCGGCTGGTGCAGTCTGTCCAGCCCGTCGTTGCGCTATGCATAGCATGGCTATATAGTTCAGCTATGGAAACACCGCGTGAGCAGACGATCGAGACCCTCCTCGTCTCCGTCAACCGCCTGATCCGCAGCGCCGTCCAGTCGACGGGCAACACCACGTCCACCGCGGTCTGGCGCACGCTCGGCATCCTCGAGACCGACGAACCCCTGCGACTCGGAGAACTGGCCACCGCCTCCCGCGTGGCGCAGCCCACGATGACCCGACTCGTCGCCGGCATGCTCGCCGCCGGCCTGGTCAGCCGCAGCGTCGACCCGGACGACTCCCGCGGGCAGCTCATCGAACTCACCGAGGCCGGACGCGAACGGCTCGCCTCCTGGCGCTCCAGCCTCACCAGCACGGTCGGTCCGTTGTTCGCCGACCTGACCGACGACGACTGGGACGTCCTGCACCACGCGGCGAACCTGATCGCCCAGCGCACCCGGACAACCCCCAACGGAACGGAGATCCTCGCGTGAACGCCCACGCACCCGCCGGCCAGTCCGGCTCCATCCTCAAGCAGTCGTCCGCGGTCTGGGCGATCGCCTTCGCCTGCGTCGTCGCGTTCATGGGCATCGGCCTCGTCGACCCGATCCTCCCGGCGATCGCGGCGTCCCTCAAGGCGACCCCCGCGCAGACCGAGCTGCTCTTCACGAGCTACCTCGCCGTCACTGGCGTCGCGATGTTCTTCACCAGCTGGGTCTCCAGCCGCATCGGCGCGAAGCGCACCCTGCTCATCGGACTCGCCCTGATCGTGCTCTTCTCGGTGCTCGCCGCGACGTCGAACAGCGTGTGGAGCATCATCGACTTCCGTGCCGGCTGGGGCCTCGGCAACGCGCTCTTCATCTCCACCGCGCTCGCGACCATCGTCGGGGCAGCGTCCGGCGGCACCGCCTCGGCGATCATCCTGTACGAGGCAGCGCTCGGCCTCGGCATCGCCGTCGGTCCCCTCGTCGGAGGTCTGCTCGGCTCGGTGAGCTGGCGCGGCCCGTTCTTCGGCGTCACGACCCTGATGGCCGTCGCGTTCATCGCCATCGTCGCCCTGCTGAAGACCGGCAGCCTCGAGAAGCCCACGCCGACGAAGCTCTCCGCACCCTTCCGCGCCCTGACCCGTCCGGCACTCGCCGCCCTCGCCGCGACCGCGCTGTTCTACAACATCGGCTTCTTCGTCCTGCTGGCGTACACGCCGTTCCCGCTCGGCTTCGGCGCGCTCGGCATCGGGTTCACCTTCTTCGGCTGGGGTGTCGGTCTCGCGATCACGTCCGTGTGGGTCGCCCCGATGCTCACCGCCCGGATGCGGAGGACGACGGTGTTGAAGATCGCACTGCCCCTGCTCGCGCTCGACCTGTTCGCCGCGGCCCTCGTCGTGCGGTCCCAGGTCGGCCTGATCATCTGCGTCGTCATCGGCGGCCTCGTGCTCGGTGTCCTGAACACCGTGCTCACCGAGTGCGTCATGGAGGCCACCGACCTCCCCCGCTCCGTCGCCTCGAGCGCCTACTCCGCCGTCCGCTTCATCGGCGGCGCCATCGCCCCGCCCGTCGCGACCCTGCTCGCCGACGCGTACTCCCCCTCGGCCGCCTACGTCTTCGCGGGTGCATCCGTCGCGGTCGCCTTCGTCGTGATCCTCTGCACCACCAGGGTCCTGCGCCGCGTCGACGACGGTCCCGAGCCGGAGCGCATCGAGGCCGAGGCCATCACCGCCGGCGACATGGCCTAGTCGCCGAGGCGCGCGGTGGGGGCCTTCCCCCCTTCCCCCTTCCCCCCCTTCCCCACTTCTCCACGAACGGGCGAAATGCCGGAGTGTCCCCCGTGGGCACCCCGGCATTTCGCCCGTTCGTGCGTCCGCGCGGGGGCTCGCTCGCCCCCTGTTGCACGCTCCACCCGCGAGCGGGCGAAATGCCCGGCCTCGACCGCAGAGCGACTCCGGCATTTCGCCCGTTCGCGCGGGGCTGGCCTGAACCGTGCGGCAGGCGGGGTGGAGGGCGACCGCCTGGAGGCGCGGGGCGGCCTGCCGGGGTCGCCACGGGCCTCCAAGCGGTCACCTGCAATGCTCGCGGCTCGCGTCGCGGACGAGCGGGCGAAACATCCGGGTGCGTCTGCAGGGCGACCGCGGCATTTCGCCCGCTCGCGGAACGGGCGCAGCACCACGTACGGGAGGCACGCAGGGCGGGAATAGGATCGAGGACATGGCAACCGCGAATGACCGCCTCGTCTGGATCGACTGCGAGATGACCGGCCTCGACCTCGAGGTCGACGAACTCGTCGAGGTGGCCGTGGTCATCACCGACTTCGACCTCGAGCCCGTGCACCCCGGGTTCGACATCGTCATCAAGCCGGACCAGTCGGCGCTCGACAACATGAACGAGTTCGTGACGAACATGCACGTCACCTCGGGGCTCATCGACGAGATCCCGAACGGCGTGAGCCTGGCGGACGCCGAGTACCAGGTGCTCGAGTACATCCTCCAGCACGTTCCCGCCGAGGGCTCCGCACCCCTGGCCGGCAACACCATCGGCACCGACCGTGCGTTCCTGTCGAAGTACATGCCGCGGGTCGACGGGCACCTGCATTACCGCAGCGTCGACGTGTCGAGCATCAAGGAGCTCTGCCGCCGCTGGTTCCCCCGCGTGTACTTCAACGCGCCGGAGAAGCACGGTGGGCACCGGGCCCTCGCGGACATCCTCGAGTCGATCCGCGAGCTCGAGTACTACCGCCGCGCCGGCTTCGTCGCCGAGCCCGGCCCGAGCACGGACGACGTGCGTGCCGTGCAGGCCGACGTCGTGGCGAAGTGGGAGTCACGGCTGGCGCAGCCCGCGGCCGAGTAGCGACACGGGTGGTCCGCACCCCGTCCCGCATGTACTACTATTGAGTGGTCGCGCCGGTCCGCCGGTTCGAACATGGTGGATATAGCTCAGTTGGTAGAGCGCCTGGTTGTGGTCTAGGAGGTCGCGGGTTCGAGACCCGTTATTCACCCCAGTACTGAAGAACAAGGAAGGCCCCGGTCCGTTGGACCGGGGCCTTCGTCGTGCTGGCGAACACTTCCGGGTCTTGTGTAAAATATGTACTTCTGTATATCGTGGATCAGTGCAGACCCGATCCTTCCGACCAGACATCCAGGGCCTCCGCGGGATCGCCGTCGCCGTGGTCGTGCTCGACCACGCTTTCCGTTGGCCGAGTGGTGGATTCCTCGGCGTCGACGTGTTCTTCGTGATCTCCGGGTTCGTCATCACTGCTGGGCTGTTGCGTGAGCACGGACGAACCGGGCGGATCCGCCTCCGAGCCTTCGCCGGCCGCCGCGTGCGCAGGCTCGCCCCGGCTTCATTCCTCGTCATCCTCGTGACCACCGCAGCGGCCTGGGTCCTCCTGCCCACGAGCCGGTTCGCTTCGGTCGCCGCCGATGCCGTTGCCTCCGTGCTCGCGGTGCAGAACTGGCGGTTGGCAGCAGCGGGCACCGACTACTTCGCGGCGACGGCAGCCGCCTCGCCGTTCCAGCACTTCTGGTCACTCGCGGTCGAGGAACAGTTCTACCTGGTGCTCCCGGTCCTCCTGCTGCTCCTGCTCGGGCGTCGCACCCGCCGAGACGATCGAACAGTCGGGCGCTCGGCACGTGCAGCCATCGTCATCGGTGGCCTCACGGTGTGCTCTCTCGCGTGGGCCTTCGCCGCTGCCGCGGTCGACCCTGCATCGGCGTACTTCTCGACGGCGACGCGTGCGTGGGAGCTCGGCGTGGGTGTCCTCGCCGCGATCGCGGTGCACCGCGCCACGTCGCTCCGCCCGTGGGTCGCGGAGTGCATGGTCGTCATCGGACTCGGCGCGATCGCCGCGTCCGTCCTGATCGGGCGGGAGACGTTCGGCATGCCAGCTCCGCTCGGACTCGTCCCGACGCTCGGTACCGCGCTCATCCTGGTGGCCGGAGCCGGAGCCGGCTCCGGCTCCCGCTCGACCCGCACGACCTGGGCGGCCGCGCCGCTCCGCTGGCGTCCCCTGGTCGGGCTGGGAACGGTGAGCTACTCGCTCTACCTCTGGCACTGGCCGTTCATCGTCCTGCTGCCACTCTTCACGTCACTCCCCGTGGGTGTCGTGGTCGTCCTCGCACTGCTGACGTCGATCGCGAGCTACGCAACGGTGGAGACCGCGTTCCGGCAGCGCGGCCTCCGCGCGACGCTGCACGAGAACCGGTTGCGCCTGCAGGTCGGCGCGCTGGCCGCACTGACCGTGCTCACCCTCGTCACCGTGTCCGGAACCGCCGAGCGACTCCGGCCGCTCCCACCTGTTCCCGCTGCCGCACCCGCCACCGCTGAGGACGCCGACCCCACCGACGACAGCTCGTTCCCGGCTCTGCAGGCCCGCGCCGACGACATCGCAGCAGGCCTGAGCGCACGATCGTGGCCGGACGACCTGTCGCCGAGTGCCGAGGCGATCAGCGCCCCTGGCTACGCAGACTCCCTGACGAAGACCTCGAGTTGGGCGCCCACACTCGGGTGCTCGGTGATCGGTGCCGATTGGCGCGCGGACTCGTGCACGTGGGGCGCCGCCTCGGGGACGTCAGTCATGCTCACTGGCGACTCCACCGGTGCGTTCTCGGCGCCGGGGTGGCGAGCGCTCGCAGAAGACCCCGACGCCGGTGTGCAGGTCCGCAACGGCGCGCAGATCGGCTGCCCCTTCTCCACGACGGCGCTCACCTCGGACGTCGACACCTGCGCCGCCCACAACGCGGAGGTGCTGGCCGAACTCGAACGGACGACCCCGGACGTCCTGGTCGTGACGAACCGGTTCTGGGACAAGGAGGACCCGAGCCTCGACGGGATCACCCGAGAGTCCTACGAGTCCGGTGTCAAGGGGATCATCGAGGCTGCCCGACCCCACGTCGGCCGCGTCGTCATCGCCCCCGCTACTCCGCCGGGGTACGCGCCAACGGGCTGTGTCGCCGGGACCCGGGGGCCGCAGGACTGCCGAGAAGGCGATGCGACAGCCCGCGCCCAGATGCGTTCCCTGAGCGCCCTGCTCGATGACGTCGAGGCGACCACGGTGCTCGACACGACCCCGCTCTGGTGCTCGTTCGGTACCTGCCCGCTGCTCATCGGGAACGTCCTCACCCGCTTCGATCCGGTGCACGTCACACCGGAGGCTTCGCAGGCGTCCGCGCCGGCACTGCTCGACCTGCTCCGGAAGGAGGACATCCTGCCCGGTGTGCGACCATCGACCCCGTGATGGAGATGTCCGCCGACGCGTTCGAGCACCTCGTGACCGACGAACTCGACCTGCTGCCCGACGAGATGGTCGACGGGCTCGACAACGTGGTGTTCGTCGTCGAGGACGAACCGGAGAACGGCGAAGAGCTCTTCGGCGTGTACGACGGCATCGCAGCCACCGAGCGCGGGCAGTACGGCTTCGGCGAGCTGCCCGACCGCATCGTGGTGTTCCGGAAGCAGCACCTGGCCGAGTGCGACACCGTCGAGGAGCTCAAGGACGAGGTGCACACCACCCTCGTGCACGAGATCGGCCACTTCTACGGCATCGACGACGAGCGGCTGCACGAGCTCGGCTGGGCGTAGCGGCCAGCCGGCGCGCCGCGGCCCCGGCGCCCGGCGCCCGGGTTTCGGGTTTCGGGCTCAGCGACATTCCTCGGGCCCACGAGCGCGAGAACTGTCGCTCACCGCGAAAAGTCGCCCCGCAGCCCCGGCAGCCCACGCACCTCAGAACCGCGTCGGCCCCACCTCGTGGTACTTCTCCCACGCCCCCACCGGCCCCCGCCCGTGCAGCGCGTACTCCCCCACCAGCCGCTCCTTGTAGACGGCCGGGTTGTGCGACGCCACCACCCGGGCGTTCCGCCAGTGCCGGTCCAGCCCACGCGTCCGGTCGGCCGCGGACGCCCCACCGACCTCGAACAACTCGGACGCCGACCGCAGCACCCGCGGCCCGATCTCGACCTGCGCCTGGTACACGGCGTTCTCGGCCGCGTCGAGCAGCACGCGGTCGACGCCGACCCCGGGCTCGTTCGTCGCGACGACCCCGTCGAGCAGCCCCGCGGCGGCGGCGACGAGCGATCGGGCGGTGAACGCCCCGGCCGACAGTCGCCCGAGCACCGAGAGCACCTGCGGGTCCTCCCCCGGCACGGCCGCGTTGGCGTGGATGTACGTGCGGGTCCGGGGTCGCACGAAGGCCACGGCATCGTCCGACACGGCCTGCCCGATCCCGGCGAGGACCGCCAGCAGGTACAGCTGGTAGAAGGCCTGGATGTGCGACAGCGGGGCGTCCCGGTACGCCGACACCACCGACGGGTCGACCGACACCCCGTCGAACACGGTGGTGCCGGACGCGGTCAACCGCTGCCCGAAGCCATCCCAGTCGTCGATGCTCGTCACGCCCGGCGCGGAGGCGTCGACGGCGAACGTCACGCGCTCCCCGTCACGGTCGGCCGCCAGGTAGATCCAGTCCGCGTAGAGCGTGCCGGTCGAGTAGAACTTCCGCCCGTCGAGGCGGAGGGAATCACCAGCCGGCGTCACCGTCGTCGAGATGTCGGCCAGGGTCGTCCCGGTCCGCTCCGAGGTCGCGTTCCCGATGATCGCTCCGTCGACGATGCGCTGGAGCCACTCGTCCCGGCCGGCGGACGACGGCCGCAGCAGCACCAGCTCGGTGTACCCGAAGTGCCCCCGCCACAGGTGCGCGATGTTCGAGTCCGCCGCCGCCAGGTCCGCCACCAGGTGCGCGAGTTCGACCAGCGTCACGCCGAAGCCGCCGCGGTCCTCCGGCACGCGCAGCCGCCCGAACCCCGCGTCGGCGAGCGCCCGGACCTCGGCGTGCGGCAGCGGCCGGTCGCCGGGCCTCCCGGACGCGAGCTCACGCTCGACCGCGCCGTCGCGGATGGTCGCGAACACGGGCGCGAAGCGTTCGCGCAGGGTCGCCAGACGGTCGGCCGGGAGGCCCGTCACGCGTCCGTCGATCGTCGTCGCGTCCGTCATGCGGGCACCTCCACCGCGTCGCGCGCCTCGGTCGCGCCGGCACCGCCCGAGAACGCCCCGCGCCACTGCCGGGCGGGGTGCGAGTCCGGCAACTGTGCGTGCCCGAAGAGCTTCTCGCGCAGGGTCCCCTCGCGGTACTCGGACTGCATCAGTCCGCGTTCCTGCAGGGTCGGCGCGATGTGGTCGACGAACTCCTCGTACGAGCCGGGCAGCGTCCAGTTGATGACGTTCACGCCGTCGACGCCCACCCGCTGCCAGTCGGCGAGCTCGTCGGCGATCTGCTCCGGCGTGCCGACGACCCGGGCGCGGAGCTTCGCGGACAGCCGGGCGAGGTCGGCGATGGTCGGTTCGCGGTCCCCGGCGGCCTCGCGGAGCCACTGCAGGTGCGACTGTCCGGCGTGGGTGCGGACCTCGGACAGCGGGGTGTCCGGGTCGAGGGGCTCGCCGGTGTCGGGGTCGAAGCCGAGGTTCGAGTGCACCAGGAACCCGTCGGCGGCCAGGTACTCGTCGATCTCCGCTTCCTTGGCCTTCGCCTCGGCCTCGGTGGAGCCGGTGACGAAGGTCAGGCCGAGGAAGAACGCGATGTCGTCCCGCTGGCGGCCGGCGGCCTCGGCCAGGTCGCGGGTCTCGCGGATGAGCTGTTCGGTGGCGTCCCGGTTCGAGGTCAGGATGAACTGTGCCTCGGCGTTCCGCGCGGCGAAGGCACGGCCGGCCGGCGACGACCCGGCCTGGAACAGCACCGGGGTCCGCTGCGGCGACGGTGCCGACAGGTGCGGGCCCTGCACGTCGTAGCGCTTGCCGTGGTGGTCGATGCGGTGCACCTTGTCGGGGTCGGCGTAGCCACGGACGGGGTCCTTCAGGACGGCGCCGTCCTCCCACGAGCCCTCCCAGAGCTTCGCGCAGACCTCCAGGTACTCCTCGGCCCAGACGTAGCGCTCGTCGTGCTCCTCGAGCCGGTCGGCGCCGAAGTTCCGGGCGGCGCTGTCGAGGGCGCTCGTGACGACGTTCCAGCCGATGCGGCCCCGGGTGATGTGGTCGAGCGTGGAGACCTTGCGGGCGAAGTCGAACGGGTGCGCCTGGATGACGCTCGAGGTGAACGCGAGCCCGAGGTGCTCGGTCGACACGGCGAGCGCGGAGAGCAGCACGGAGGGGTCGTTCGAGGGGATCTGCAGCCCCTCGCGCAGGTTGGTCGAGTAGTCGCCGCGCCCGGGGCCGTAGGTCCCGACGACGTCGGCGAAGAACATCGCGTCGAACTTGCCGCGCTCGAGGGTCCTCGCCAGGTCGGTCCACAGCGTCACGTCGTCGAAGTCCGCCTGCCGGGCGTCGGGGTGCCGCCACAGGCCGTGCTGGATGTGCGAGGTCGTGTTCATGACGAAGGCCGCGAAGCGCAGCGGGCGGTTCGGTGCATCGCTCATGCGTCCCATGGTGGTCGGCGGGCACCGCCCGACGACAGCGACGTGACCTCCCGTTACGCGCGGTGTTCCCCGCGGCCCTGGACGCGACCATGCTCCTGAGGCATGCCGAGCCAGACCACCGTCACCGCGCCTCCAGGCCGTCCCGCTGCACCGTCGACCACCGCGACCCGTCGTCGGGTCGCCCTCGCGTCGTTCGTCGGGACGACCGTCGAGTACTACGACTTCTACCTCTACGCGACGGCCTCGGCGCTGGTGTTCGCACCGACGTTCTTCCCGTCCGTGACGCCGGCCGTCGGGGTCATCGCGTCGTTCGCGACCTACGGCGTCGGGTTCGTGGCGCGGCCGCTCGGCGGGGTGATCGCCGGCCACCTGGGTGACCGGATCGGGCGGAAGAAGCTGCTCGTCGCGTCGCTGGTGCTGATGGGCATCGCGTCCACGTTGATCGGGGTGATCCCGTCGGCCGCGACAATCGGGGTCGGCGCCGTCGTGGCGCTCGTGTTCCTGCGGCTGCTGCAGGGCGTCGCGGCCGGTGCGGAGTGGGGCGGCTCGGCGCTGCTGTCCGTCGAGCACGCGCCGGAGCGGCACCGGGGGCTGTTCGGGGCGTTCACGCAGATGGGGTCGGCCGGTGGGATGCTCCTGGCGACCGGGGTCTTCACGCTCGTGCGGTCGCTGCTCGGCACCGAGGCGTTCCTGGCCTGGGGATGGCGGCTGCCGTTCCTGTTCTCGGCGGTGATCGTGGCGGTCGGGCTCGTCATCCGGCTCGGTGTGCAGGACGCCCCGGTGTTCCAGGAGCTGCGCGCCTCCGGTGGGGTCGAACGGTTCCCGGTGTGGCAGGCGATCCGGCAGCACCCGCGGTCGATCCTGGTGACGGCGGGCCTGCGCCTCGTGCAGCCGGCGCTGTACTCGATCCTGACGACGTACTCGCTGACCTACCTCGGCAACGTCCGGGGGCCATCGGGGTCGGACGCGGGGCTGCAGGCCGTGCTCGTGATCTCGGCGGTGTCGCTCGTGTCGACGCCGTTCTGGGGGTGGCTGTCCGACCGGGTCGGGCGGCGGGTGCTGACGATCTGGTCGGCGGTGGGCATCGCGGTGCTCATCTGGCCGTTCTTCGCGTTCCTCGACGCCGGGCCGCTCGTGCTCCTGCCGCTCGTGGCGCTGATCGGGATGTGCGTGTTCCACGACAGCATCTACGGGCCGCAGGCGGCGTGGTTCGCGGAGCAGTTCCCGACCGGGCGGCGGTACTCGGGGATGTCGCTCGGGTACCAGATCGGGTCGATCTTCTCGGTGGGGCTGACGCCGCTGCTGGCCGCGGTGTTCGTGCAGCTCGGGGGTGGCTCGCCGTGGATCCTGTGCGGGTACCTCGGGGTGTACGCGGTGCTGACGATCGTGGCGGCGGTGTTCGCGGTGGATCCGCGGGCGGTGGCGCGGCGGGAGGCGCGGGCGGGCGCGGGGGCGGGCGCGGGCGCGGCGGGCGCGGGCGCGGGCGCGGCGGGCTGAGGTTTCGCGCTGGGCGACAATTCTCGCCTTCCCGAGGCCGTGAGGTGTCGCTCAGCGCGAATCCTCGGTGCCGCCACGTGCCGCCGCGTAGCGCCGCGGGCCAGCGGCGCGCTACGTCCGCAGGACCACGTCGGCCAGGGCGGCCGGGTCCTCGGCGGCGATGAAGGCCTGTTCCTGCGCGGCCCAGCGGTCCCACTCGCGCGCGAAGACCTCGCCGTCGCGTCCGATCGCCCGGTCCCAGCGCACGGCGTCGTCGGCGTCGAGCCACACCCGCAACGACGCCAGCGGTGCCGACGCCCGCGACAACGCACCGCACCCCTCGACCACGATCGGCTGGTCGGGGTCCACCGACGCCCAGCCCGCGGGCGCATCGGCCGCCCAGTCCCAGCGTCGGTACCCGCTCGGCGCTCCGAGGACGTCCGTCACCACGGCATCGGCAGCCGCACGCAGGCCGTCCCACCCCGGGTACAGGTCGTCCAGGTGCACGAGCTGCGCGCCGAGCTGCTCCGCGACCTGTGCTCCGAGGGTGGTCTTGCCCGTGCCGGACCGGCCGTCGATGAGCACGACGGCGCGCCGGCCCGTGGCAGCGGCGACACCGGCAGCAGCAGCGGCCAGGCCGGGGGCGAGGTCACCGGCGGCGGTGCCCGTCGCGCCCGTCGCGCCCGTCGCGGCCGTCGCGGCCGTCGCGCCGTCGCCGGCCGTCGCGCCGTCGCCGGCAGGCGTCTGCGTCTGCCGGTCAGTGGAGGTCGTGCCGGCTGCGCGCTCCGCGTCAGGCACGCCACGTCCCCACGCTCACCGCGACCGCGATCGACACCACGCCGATGCCGACCAGCACCGCCACCATCGCCCACTCCGGCCCGGCGAACCGTGCGACCCGCGCCCAGGTCCGCCGTCTGGGAGCACCGAACCCCCGCGACTCCATCGCCACCGCCAACGTCGTCGCCCGCCGCAGCGCGAGCACGAGCAGCGCGAACGCCATCGTCGCCCCGCGTCGCAGCCGTCCGGAGTCGGCCAGTCCTCGCGCGCGTCGCGCCATCGCGAGCTGTCGCCAGTCGTCGACGAGCAAGGTCATCATCCGGACGGCGGCGAGCGCGCCGAGCACGAAGCGCGCGGGCAGCCGGAGCACCTGCGAGAGCCCGTCGGCCAGGTCGGTCGGGTCGACCCGCACGAAGAGCGCGATGGCCGGCACCCCCACCGCGAGGACCCGGAGCGCCGTCGCCAACGCGAGCGTCAGTGACCCGTCGGTGACGTGCGCGAACCCGAGGTCGAACCACTCCCGACCCGAGGGTCTGCCGTACAGCGCGATGCTCACCGCCGTCAGCGGGACCGCGAGGAGCACCGGTGCGAGTCGGAGCAGCAGGGTCCGGACCGGCAGGCGCAGGAGCGGCAGGAGTGCGAGTTCGAGCGCCAGGGCGACGGCGGCGGAGACGACGTCGAGGCTGAGCACGAGGCAGACGCCGAGGGCGAGCACACCGATCAGCGAGGCGACCGGCTGGACGCCGGGGATGCCGGTCGCGCGGGCCGGCAGCGGTCGTCGCACGGGGTTCGTCGCGTCGGTTCCGTCCACCGCGTCCGCCGCGTCCGCCGTGTCCGCCGTGTCCGTCCGGTCAGCCGTGTGGTCGGCCGTGCCGGTCCGGTCTGGAGGCCCGGGGTGGCGTCCGACTGTCGGCCCCGTCTCCGGGGCGGTTGCGACCGAAGGCCCCTGGTCGCGCCCGACGGACCGGGCACCGTCCGGCCCGAGCACGACCTCGTCGGCGTCGAGTGCCCGGACGAGATCGCGGTCGTGGGTGACCGCCACCACCGCGGTGCCGGCGTCGGCCAGGGCCCCGAGCCGACCGACGACGGACTGCCACGTGGCACGGTCCTGCCCGGAGGTCGGCTCGTCGAGCACGACGACCGGCGGCCTGGCCGCGATGACCGAGGCGATCGCGAGTCGTCGTTGTTCGCCCCCGGACAGGGTGAAGGGGTTGGCGTCGGCCAAGTGTGCGAGCCCGAACTCGTCGAGCAGCGCGGTGGCTCGTTCGGCGGCGTCCGGCGCGTCGAGTGCTCGGGGTCCGGCCTCGATCTCCTCGCGGACGGAGCGGGCGACGAACTGGTGCTCGGGGTCCTGGAACACCGTGCCGATCCGGGCGGCGAGTTCCCGGCTCGTCCAGGCATGCGGCGCTGTGCCGATGCCGTCGGCGAGGGCGTCCGTGGCGTCGAGCTCGCCGGCGGCCGGTGGGAGCAAGCCCGCGAGGGTCAGCCCGAGCGTCGACTTGCCGACGCCGTTCGGTCCGGTGACGGCGAGGACCTGCCCGGCCCGGAGCCCGAGGTCGATGCCGTTCCCGACCGGTTGCTTCCCCCGTGCCGTGCCGAGCCCCCGGGCGTCGAGCAGTACCGCTGCCCCCTGGTCACGCTCCCCCGCGCTGCCCTCCTCGCCAGGTTCCCCGTCGCCGAGCGGGCGGAATGCCGCGGTCGCCCCACCGGACGCCCCGGGCATTTCGCCCGCTCGTCCCGCCGACGTTCCTTCACGCGCCTGCTCGCCGAGCACCCCCTCGCCGAGCGGGCAGAATGCCGCGGTCGCTCCGCCGGACGCCCCGGGCATTTCGCCCGCTCGTCCGCGCGCACGCCGCAGCCGCCGGGCAGAACCACGCGCCGGCGCGACACCGGGCACCCAGACCCCGGCCGCCGTGAGCGCCTCGCCGTGGTCCGCCAGCACCCGGGCCGGCGGACCGTCCGCCACCACGCCGCCGCCCGGTTCGAGCAGCACGAGCCGATCGACCAGGTCCAGCCAGGTGCCGATCCGGTGCTCGACCACGAGCAGCGTCGCCCCGGTCTCGTCGAGCAGCGCCCGGACGGCGTCGTGCACCTGCGCCACGCCGTCCGGGTCGAGGTTCGCGCAGGGTTCGTCGAGCACGAGCGCACCCGGCCGCATCGCGAGCACGCCCGCGAGCGCCAACCGCTGCCGCTGCCCACCGGACAGCTGCGCGGTGGAGCGGTCGAGCGGCAGATCGAGGCCGACGACGTCGAGCGCCGTCCGCACCCGGTCCCAGGTCTCGTCGCGGGGGACGCCGGCGTTCTCGCAGCCGAAGGCCACGTCGTCGCCGACTCGGGACATCACCGTGTGTGCCTCGGGGTCCTGCATGACGAGACCGACACGCCCGCGGACCGCGCGGGGGTCGGCCTCGTCGACCAGGAGTGTCCCCTGCACCGAAGCAGCGGTGTCGTCGGTGGCGTCGGGCTCGTCGGGCAGCACGCCGGCGACCGCCCGCAGGAGCGTCGACTTGCCGGCACCGGACGGCCCGACGACGGCGACCCGCTCCCCCGGCTCGACGGTCAGGTCGACGTCACGGACGGCCCAGGCGTCGCGCTCCGGGTACCGCCAGCCCCAGCCACGGAACACGATGCGCGCCCCGCGGACGCCGGCACCTGCGCCGGCGTCGCCGCCGGCGGAAGGGGACGTCGCCGACGGAGCGGGCACGGTCACACCAGGGCGCGGGGTTCGCGACGGCTGTGCTCGCGGCCGGCCGCGAAGGACGACAGCACCCCGGTGCGGGCGAGTGCCCGGACGATGAGCCACGAGCCCGCCCCCGCGATCACGGCACCGGAGATGACCGCACAGATCACGTACACGACCTTGAAGGCGACGTCGAGCCCCGGGTACCAGAGGACGGTGTCGTTGATGCCGAGCGCGAGTCCGGCCGCGGCACCGGCGAGCACGACGACCGGCAAGCGGTAGACGCGGTACAGGAACAGCGCGAGGACGATCTCCGCGCCGAGGCCCTGGACGAGTCCGGCCTCGAGCGTGAGCCATCCCCACTGGGTACCGAACAACGCCTCGACCGAGGCAGCGACCATCTCGCCGTAGAGCGCGGCGCCGGGCTTGCGGACGACGATCGCGACGATCGGGCCGGCGAGCAGCCAGACCCCGCCGAACAGGGCCTTGGTGCCGGGAAGCACGAGGTCCATGACGGCGCTGATGGGTTCGTAGCCGAACTCCCAGAGCCGGAAGACGACTCCGAGGGCCACCGCGAGGACACTCGCGACGACGATGTCGACGACCCGCCAACGCAGCGATCGCCGCGGAGCGGTGGTGACGGTTGTGGACGTGCCTGAAGGCATGCTGCTGACTCCTCCCTGCGCCGGCATGATCCGGATCAGGTTCGACGGTCGGAGCGCCGATCGCTCCCTCTCAGCCCGGCGGTCCCGGACTCCCGTGTGTGTGCCAGCAGTCTAGACGCGGTCGGGACCGCGTGACGGCAGAACGGACGGGAGGCCCGTGGCGGCGTCGCCACGGGCCTCCCGTCCGTCAGGTGGTCACTTCTTGAGCGCGCGCACCAGCTTGCGGACGACACGCCCGGTCACCCAGACCAGTGGGATGCTCACGACCATCAGGGAGATCAGGTTCGGCTCGAACTCCAGGTCCTTGCCCGGGCGGCGGACGTAGGCGCCGACGGGGGCCGACAGGCCGCCGCCACCGCCGCCACCGTTCTCGTCGTCTCCGCCGCCGCCGAAGCCGAACCAGCTGACGGACACGGGGATGAGGGTCTGGTCGCCGACCTCGACGGGTTCTCCGTAGTTCGTGGAGACCCCGAGCGGGCGGACCTGGTCTGCGATCTTCGAGACGATGTTGGCCATGCGCGCGACGCTACTCGTCCGTTCCTCCACAGGCCGCGGGGCGCATCACGCATCCACAGCTGGGGCTTGTCTGCGGACGCGGACGAGCGCCGCCGATATGTTGGCCGCACCCACACCTGGAGGACCGTTTGCACACCTGGCCCGGAAACCCGTACCCGCTCGGGGCGACCTACGACGGGAGCGGCACGAACTTCGCGCTGTTCTCCGAGGTCGCCGAGCGCGTCGAACTCTGTCTGTTCGATTCCGACGGCAACGAAGAATGCGTCCGCCTGCTCGAGGTGGACGCCTACGTCTGGCACGCGTACCTCCCCAACATCGGCCCCGGGCAGGAGTACGGCTTCCGCGTGCACGGCCCGTACGACCCGGACTCCGGCGCGCGCTGCAACCCGTCGAAGCTCCTGCTCGACCCGTACGCCAAGGCGACGAGCGGCGAGATCGACTGGGACCAGTCGCTCTTCTCGTACACGTTCGGCGACCCGGACTCGACCAACGACGAGGACTCCGCGTCGCACATGATGAAGGGCGTCGTGATCAACCCCTTCTTCGACTGGCAGGGTGATCGCCCGCCGCGCACGCCGTACGGCGAGACCGTCATCTACGAAGCGCACGTCAAGGGGCTCACGGAGACCCACCCGGACGTGCCGGAAGAGCAGCGCGGCACCTACGCCGGCGTCGCCCACCCCGCGGTCATCGAGCACCTGCAGCGCCTCGGCATCACCACGCTCGAGCTCATGCCGGTGCACCAGTTCGTGAATGACTCGACCCTGCAGGACAAGGGGCTGTCGAACTACTGGGGCTACAACACCATCGGTTTCTTCGCGCCGCACTCGGCGTACTCGTCGTCGGGCGACCAGGGCCAGCAGGTCCAGGAGTTCAAGACGATGGTGCGCGAGCTGCACCGCGCCGGCATCGAGGTCGTCCTCGACGTCGTCTACAACCACACCGCCGAGGGCAACCACCTCGGCCCGACGCTGTCGTTCCGCGGCATCGACAACGCGGCCTACTACCGCCTGGTCGATGACGACAAGAAGTTCTACATGGACTACACGGGCACGGGGAACTCGCTCAACGTCGGGCACCCGCACTCGCTGCAGCTCATCCTCGACTCGCTCCGCTACTGGGTGACCGAGATGCACGTCGACGGGTTCCGCTTCGACCTCGCCTCGGCACTGGCCCGCGAGTTCTACGAGGTCGACCGGCTGTCGGCCTTCTTCGAACTGGTGCAGCAGGACCCGATCGTGTCGCAGGTCAAGCTGATCGCCGAGCCGTGGGACGTCGGCCCCGGTGGCTACCAGGTCGGCAACTTCCCGCCCCAGTGGTCCGAGTGGAACGGCAAGTACCGCGACACCGTCCGTGACTTCTGGCGTGGTGAGTCGTCGACGCTCGGTGAGTTCGCCTCGCGGATCTCCGGCTCGGCCGACCTGTACGAGCACGACGGCCGCACGCCCAAGGCGAGCATCAACTTCATCACCGCGCACGACGGCTTCACGCTGTACGACCTGGTGGCCTACAACGAGAAGCACAACGAGGCCAACGGCGAGGACAACAACGACGGCGAGAGCCACAACCGGTCGTGGAACTCCGGGGCCGAGGGCCCGACCGACGACGAGGCCGTGAACGCCCTGCGGCTGCAGCGTCGCCGGAACTTCCTGGCGACCCTGCTCCTGAGCCAGGGTGTCCCGATGATCGCGCACGGCGACGAGCTCGGCCGGTCGCAGTCCGGCAACAACAACGTCTACGCGCAGGACTCCGAGCTCAGCTGGATCGACTGGGACAGCGCGGACGAAGACCTCATCCAGTTCACCGCCGACGTGGTGAAGCTGCGGCACGACCACCCCACGTTCCGCCGGACCCGGTACTTCAACGGCCGTCCCGTCCGTCGTGGAGAGGGCGAGCCGCTGCCCGACGTGGTGTGGCTGACCCCCTCGGGTGACGCCATGGACCCCGAGGACTGGGACTCCGGCTTCGGCAAGAGCGTCGGCATGTACCTGAACGGCGAGGGCATCCGCGGACGCGATGCCCGTGGTGAGCGCGTCACCGACGTCGGCTTCATCACGTACTTCAACGCCCACGACGACGTCGTGACCTTCACGCTCCCACCCGAGGAGTACTCCCCCGGCTGGACCGTCCGGATCGACACCGCCGACCCCGGTGCCCGCGACGAGGTGCTCGACGCGGGTACCCCGCTCGACGTCCCCGCCCGGTCGATGATCGTGCTGCGTGCCGAGCCCGACCACGAGGTCACGAGCACCCCGGTCGACGCCGAGCAGGACGGCGCCCCCGAACCGGACGCCCCGCAGGACGCCGTCACCCCGGTGAACCCGGCCGGTTCCACCGCACCGAGCGGAACCGCCCGATGACCGCCGGAACGCCCGGCGCCGCGAACCGCGTCCCCGCGTCGACGTACCGGCTGCAGGTCTCGGCCGACTTCGACCTCGACGCTGCACGCGACCTGGTCGACTACGTGCACGACCTCGGCGCCGATTGGCTGTACCTGTCGCCGGTGCTGCAGGCCGAGTCCGGGTCGAACCACGGCTACGACGTGGTCGACCACACGCGGGTCGACACCGACCGTGGTGGCGACCAGGCGATGCGGGCGTTGGCCGAGGCCGCGCACGCCGTCGGCCTCGGGGTCATCGTCGACGTGGTGCCGAACCACGTGGGCGTCGCGACCCCCGAGTCGAACCCGTGGTGGTGGTCCCTGCTCGAACTCGGGCAGGGCTCCCCCGTGGCGTGGGCCTTCGACGTGGACTGGGAAGCCGGCGACGGCAAGCTCCGCGTCCCCGTGCTCGACGACCGGCTGCTCGAGGCGGTCACGCTCGACACGTCCGACGCCGAGCGTCCGGTGCTCCGCGTCGGCGAGACGGCCTACCCCACCGCACCCGGAACGGTGCACGACGGCGACACCGTCGAGACCGTCCACGACCGCCAGTACTACGCATTCGTGCACTGGAAGCGCGCCGACCACGACCTGAACTACCGCCGGTTCTTCGCGGTGAACACCCTCGCGGCGATCCGCGTCGAGGAGCCCGAGGTCTTCGCGGCCTCGCACGGGGTCATCGGCGGCTGGTTCCGCGACGGACTCGTCGACGGCCTGCGCATCGACCACCCGGACGGGCTGTACGACCCGGCGGGCTACCTGCAGGACCTGACGGAGCTGACCGGCGGGGCCTACACCCTCGTCGAGAAGATCCTCGAGCCCGGCGAGCAGCTGCCGAGCTCGTGGCCGGTCGACGGCACCACCGGCTACGATGCCCTCGGGGTGCTCGACCGCGTGTTCGTCGACCCCGCGGGCGAGCAGGCGCTGACCGCGGCGTCGGGCGCCGAGCCGACCGACTGGCAGCAGCTCACGCACGACACCCGACGGGGCATCGCGGACGGCATCCTCGGCAGCGAGGTCGAGCGGCTCGCACGCCTGCTCGCTCCGGGCGCCGCGACGGAGACGATCACGCACGAGCGGATCGTCGACGCGGTCGCCGAGATCGTGGCCTCGTTCGACGTGTACCGCACGTACCTGCCCGAGGGCGCCCACCACCTCATCACCGCGCTCGAGCGCGCCGCCGAGGCCCGCCCGGACCTCGACGACGTCATCGACCGGATCGCACCGGCACTCGTCGACCCGACGAACGCCGCGGCGGTCCGACTGCAGCAGACCAGCGGCATGGTGATGGCGAAGGGCGTCGAGGACACGGCGTTCTACCGCACCTCGCGCCTGTCGTCCCTGAGCGAGGTCGGCGGCGACCCGAGCGTCTTCGCCGTCTCGGTGGCGGACTTCCACCGGGCCCAGCGCGAACGGCTCGGCAGCTGGCCGCACACCATGACGACGCTCACCACGCACGACACGAAGCGCAGCGAGGACACCCGCGCCCGCATCGCCGTGCTGGCCGAGCTCGGCGACGAGTGGGCCGCCACCCTCGAGCGTCTACAGTCGCTCGTGCCGTTGCAGGACCGCGTGTTCGCCGACCTGCTCTGGCAGGCGATCGTCGGCGCCCGGCCCGCCAGCCGGGAGCGTCTGCACGCGTACGCCGAGAAGGCCTCCCGCGAAGCCGGTGACAGCACCACCTGGACCGAGCCCGACGAGGCGTTCGAGCAGCAGATGCACGCGATCGTCGACGCCGCGTTCGACAACCCGGACGTGGTCGCCGTGCTCGACGCCCTCGACGAGCAGATCGACGCCGCCGGGTGGTCGAACGGTCTCGCCCAGAAACTCGTCCAGCTCACCGCCCCGGGTGTCCCCGACGTCTACCAGGGCACCGAGTTCTGGGACCGCTCGCTCGTCGACCCCGACAACCGTCGTCCGGTCGACTACGCGGAGCGGCGTCACGTGCTCGCCGAGCTCGACGGCCCGGACGACGACGGCCCCGAGGACCTGCCGGCCATCGGCATCGACGGTGCCGCGAAGCTCCTGGTCACGACCCGTGCACTGCGCATCCGTCGGGACCACCCGGAGCTGTTCACCCGGTACCTGGAGCTCGAGGCCACCGGCAGCGCGGCCGACCACGTCATCGCGTTCGACCGCGGCGGTGCCGTGACGATCGCGACGCGTCTGCCGATCGGCCTCGACCGGGTCGGCGGCTGGGGCGACACGCTGGTGCACGCCGTCCCCGTCGAGCGCATCGACCTGCTCACCGGCCGACACGTCCCCGCCGACCGCGGGATCCCGCTGGCCGACCTGCTCACCACCTACCCGGTCGCGCTGCTCGTGCCCGCCGACGCGGTCGGTGCAGCCGGCCACGCCGACGCGGTGACCGCCGTGTCCGACGCGAGCGGTGCCTCCCGGCCCGCCGCCGACCGCACGACGGACGCCACCGAGACCGACGCGCAGGCCGAGATCGACATCCTGGAGGGTCACGCATGACCGCACCTGACCGTTACGCCGTCTGGGCACCCGAGCCGGACCGGGTCCGGCTCGTCGTCGACGACGCCGAGTTCCCGCTCACCAAGGGCGACGACGACTGGTGGTCCACCGACGAGGTGATGCCGGTCGTCGGCGCACGCTACGGGTTCCGCATCGGCGACGACGACGCGGTCCGACCGGACCCGCGCAGCCGCTACCAGCCCGAGGGCGTGCACGGCCCGTCCGAGGTCGTCGACCCCGCACGGTTCGCGTGGACCGACGAGTCGTGGACCGGACGTCCGGCCCGCGGCGCCGTGATCTACGAAATGCACATCGGCACCTACACGCCCGAGGGCACGCTCGACGCCGCCGCGCAGAAGCTGGACCACCTGGTCGAGCTCGGGGTCGAGTTCGTCGAGCTGCTCCCCGTCAACGCCGTCAACGGCGAGTGGAACTGGGGCTACGACGGTGTCGGCTGGTTCTCCGTGCACGCCCCGTACGGCGGCCCGGACGCCTACGACCGGTTCGTCGACACGGCGCACGCGCTGGGGCTCGGGGTCATCCAGGACGTCGTCTACAACCACCTCGGACCGAGCGGCAACTACCTGCCGCTGTACGGCCCGTACCTGCTGGCCGGGCTCGGCAACACCTGGGGTGACTCGGTGAACGTCGAGCACCCCGAGGTCCGCCGGTACGTGCTCGACAACGTGCGCATGTGGTTCCGCGACCACCACGTCGACGGGCTCCGGCTCGACGCCGTGCACGCGATCCGCGACACCACCCGCCCGCACGTGTTGGCGTCGATGGCCGACGAGACCGACGCCTACTCGTCCTTCATCGGTCGTCCGCTGTCGCTCATCGCGGAGTCCGACCTCAACGACCCGGTGATGTTCCGGCCGCGCGAGGCCGCCGGGTACGGCCTCGCCGGGCAGTGGTCGGACGACTTCCACCACGCCGTGCACGTGGCGCTCACCGGCGAGACGAACGGCTACTACGCCGACTTCGCTCCGCTGTCGGCGCTGGCGAAGGTGCTCGAGGACGGCTTCTTCCACGACGGCACGTGGTCGTCGTTCCGCGGCAAGCGGCACGGCCGGCCGATCGACCGCGGGACCTCCCCCGTGACGGCCCTGGTCGTCGCGAACCAGAACCACGACCAGATCGGCAACCGCGCAGCCGGCGACCGGCTCGCCGCGACGCTCGACGACGAGGGGCTCGTGATCGCCGCGGCCCTGACGCTGCTCGGGCCGTTCACGCCGATGCTGTTCATGGGCGAGGAGTTCGCGGCCTCGACGCCGTGGCAGTTCTTCACCTCGCACCCGGAGCCCGAGCTCGGCAAGGCCACCGCCGAGGGGCGCATCGCGGAGTTCGCCGAGCACGGGTGGGACGAGTCAGCGGTGCCGGACCCGCAGGACCCGACGACGTTCACCAACTCCAAGCTCGACTGGGCCGACGTCAGCTCGGAGCGCGGCGCGGCGATCCTGCGTGCCTACCGGGTGCTCATCGCCCTGCGGCGCACCGACCAGGCGTTCGTCGACCACCGCTACGAGGCGAACGCCGTCCGCTTCAGCGAGGACCGCCGCTGGCTGGTGCTCACCCGCGGGCTGCTCGGCCCCGACGTGGCACCGGTGCACGTCGTGGTGAACTTCGCGGACGACGCAGCCGAGGTCCCGGTGCCCGACGCCGTGGGCGAGGAGCTCTACGGCTTCGGCGCGACCGAGGTCGATGCCGGCGTCGTCCGGTTCCGCGGCCGCGGCGTGGTCGTGCTGCGCTAGCCGACCGCGGGCTGCGCGAGCCACCCGCGGGCTGCGCGAGCCACCCGCTGGCTGCGCGAGCCACCCGCTGGCTGCACACACGAACGGCGACGAACCCCCTGGGTCCGTCGCCGTTCGTGCGTTCAGGCGCTCGCGTGTCCCCGGCGTCAGCCCGCGTGGTCGGCCACCGCGTGCGCGTTCTTCCGCACGGACGGCAGCTTGCGGTGGTCCTTCACCAGGGAGCGGGTCTCGCGGATCCGGCGGTCGATGCCCCACTTCGTCACGAGTGCCAGGCTCTCGCGCACGATGTTGCCGCTCATCTTCGAGACGCCGAACTCCCGCTCGGTGAACGTGATCGGGGTCTCCACGACCCGCAGACCCGCCTCGAGGGCACGCCAGCACAGGTCCACCTGGAAGCAGTACCCCTTCGACGCCACACCGGCGAGGTCGATCCGCTCGAACGCCCGCGAGGTGAACACCCGGAACCCGCCGGTCGCATCGCGCACCGCGATGCCCAGGGCGAGGCGGGTGTACAGGTTGCCCCCGCGGGAGAGCAGGAGCCGGTACCAGGGCCAGTTCTCGACCTTGCCGCCCTTGATCCACCGGGAGCCGAGCACCAGGTCGTTCGAGTCGGCGAGCTCGAGCATCCAGGGCAGGTACTCGGGGTGGTGAGAGCCGTCGGCGTCCATCTCGACGAGCTTGGCGTAGCCGTGTTCCAGGCCCCACGCGAAGCCGGACAGGTACGCGCCGCCCAGGCCGTCCTTGACGGTGCGGTGCATGACGTGCACCCGATCGGTCTCGCGGGCGATGGCGTCCGCGATGTCGCCGGTGCCGTCCGGTGAGTTGTCGTCGACGACGAGCACGTGCACGGAGTCGTCGGTCGCGGCCAACGTGCGCTCGACGATCGGCCGGACGTTCTCGGCTTCGTCGTAGGTCGGGATGATGACCAGGGTCTCGCTCATGGTGCTCCTCGTGCTCGCAGTCGAATGTATCGCTGGCTTGGTGGGTCAATCCGACGAGAGGTCTGCGAACACGATCAGATTGTCCGTGTAGTGCCCGGTGGCGGTGTCGAACGTGCCGTCGCAGGTGATGAGTCGGAGTTGCGGGGTGGGGGTGGGGCCGTAGACGTCGCTCGTCGGGAACGCCGACTTGGCGGCGCGTTCGGAACGGTCGACGGTGAAGGTGCGGGTGGTGCCGTCGGACATCCGGACGTGGACCTCGTCGCCGGCGACCAGTTCGTCGAGCCGGAAGAACACCGCGGCGCTCGTCGGGCTGTCGACGTGACCGGCGATGACGGCGGGGCCGACCTCGCCGGGGACGATCCCGTCGCTGAACCAGCCCGCGCTGTCCCAGTCGACGGGCGGGTCGAGTTCTCCGGCAGCACCGCGGTGCAGGTCCTCGAGCGAGGACCGCACGCCGATGGCCGGGATCGACACGCTGACCGGGGTGGCCGTCGAGCGGGCCTCGGGTGCGGCCGGGTCCTGGAACCCGTCGGTGCCGGAGCCCGAGGACGAAGACGACGACGAGGACGACGACTGCGACTGCGACGGAGACGACGAGGACTGCGGCGGGGACGACGCGCCACCGCCGACGGTCGACGCGACCGCCACCCCGGCCACGCCCCCGACCACCACGACGGCGGCGACCACGGCACCGATCACCACGCCTCGGCGCCGGACGGCCGAGACGCGCCCGGCGCTCCGACGGCCGCTCACGAGCCGCCTCCCACGTCGCTGGCGCATCCCCCGAGCACGTCGGAGGTCAGCATGGTCGAACCGATGGCCAACCAGGCGTCTCCGTAGTAGGTCGGTGTGTTCGCCGCCGTGCGGTCGGCCCGCTCGAGGTCGGCGGCAGCCGCACGGGAGGAACCGGCGGCCTGCTCGGCCGCGGCCCGCGCGGTGTAGGCCAGCGCGTTCGTGTCCTGCGTCACCGGGGTGCCGCCGAGGTCGAGCTGCGAGGCGAGCCGCGTCGTCTGTCCGAGCGTGGGCGCGAGCGCCGCCGCGAGCTCCCGGTCGGGTGCCGAACACGCCTCGGCGTACCGGAGCGGCGTCCGCATCGCGTCGTAGCCGTAGAGCACGCGCCCGTCGCCACCGGCGGCCGGCATCGGGTCCACCGATCCGTCGGCGTGCACCTGGGACCAGTCGCTGGGCAGGTCGGAGGCATCCAGCACGGCGGCCGTCACGGCGCGGGAACCCCGGTTCAGCGCGTTCCAGCGGTCGTCCCCGGTGGCGTCCGCCAGCACCGAGAAGGCCGCGGGCGACGCGTACGACGTGTTGTAGCTGTAGGGCTCCCGATCCGCCCACGGTCCGGGCAGCAGGATCGTGCCGAGGTCCGTCCGGGCCGTCTCGTGCTGGAGGATCGCCGCCGCGATGCGCTCGCCGGCGGCGGTGTACCGGTCGTCGTCCCAGGCCTTCCCCGCGAGCACGAGCGCCCGGGCTGCGTCGAGGTCGGCGTCGCTCGCGGACTGCTCGTCGGCGACGCCCTCGTCGGACGTCCACCGCCACGCCAGCAGGTCGTCGCCGGTGAGCAGGTGGTCCTTCGTCCACTCCCAGATCGCGTCGAAGCGTGCACGGTCGTCGTTCGCGTAGGCGATGAGCAAGCCGTACGCCTGCCCCTCGCTGACGGTGTCACCGCCCTGGTCGGTGCGGACGACGCGACCGCCCTCGACGTAGCGGTCCAGGAACGCCGACCGCAGCTGCTGCGGTGAGCGCGCCCCGTCGGGCGCGGTGGTCGAGGTCGGGGTCGCCGTGCCGCGTGCGGCGGTCGTGGTGCTCGACGACCAGGGGCGGACGGCGACGATCGCGACGACGACGGCGACGAGGACCGCCGCCACTGCGACGACCGGTATCCAGGTCCTGCGGGTCATGCTGGCCTGCCTCTCCGGGGATGGTGGGGGGTCGAAGGGGAGGCGCGGATCACGTGGGTCGTTCAGCGCACGTGATCCGCGCCTCCAGTCCGGGGCGTCAGCGGAACAGCGAACGGAGCATCGCGACGGCCGCGTGGACCGCCTCGGTCACCGGTCGGTCGGCGGCTGCGCCGCCACCGCCGGTCTGCACACCGCCGGACGGGGTGGCGGCGGTCGCCGCGGCGTCCGTCACGGGCACGACCGTCAGGTTGCCCTTGCTGTCGTCGAGGACGAACAGGGTCGAGACCGTGTTGCCGGCGAGGTCGACCTCGGCGGTGCCCCGCTGGCCGCTGCCGGAGACGTCGAGCGACCACTTGCCGGCGTCGACCGTTGCGTACTTGGTGGCGCTGCCGAAGGTGGCGTCCTCGGCGATGGGGGTGCCGTCGGAGGTCTGCACGTCGACGCGCTTCGCGGTGGTGGCGGCCTGGACGAGCCGGAGCTTCGCCTTGCCGTCGCCGGGCTGCTGCAGGTCGTCGGTGAACGCGGTCGTCTTCAGCCCGTCGTTCTTGCCGTAGGCGACGACGGTGCTGGCGTCGCCCTTCTGCACGGTGACGTCGGTGGAGATGACGGGGGTGGAACGCGGGGCGTCGGCGGCGCGCATCGACAGGACGTAGGTGCCGACCGGCAGCTTCTCGTACGGGCTGACCTGGCCGTAGGTGACGTCGTCGAGTTCGAAGACGGTCTTGCCCCCGGCGAGGCTGGACAGTTCGACGTCGACGCCCTTCGTGTCCGGCGACAGGTGTCCGACGCGGAGCCAGCCCTGGTCGGCCGTCGCGGCGGAGGCGGTCTGCGGGGCGGCGAGCCCGACCGTCGCGGCGACGACGGTGGCGGCGAGCGCTCCGACGACGACGGTGCGGCGGCGGTTCGTGGTGCGTGCGGTCATGATGGTGCTCCTTCGGGTCGAGGTGCGGTTGGCGTGCGGGTGTCGTGTCGAGGTGCGGGCCGTGCGGTTCGTGTGGGCCCCCGAGCGAGCGGGCGGAATGCCGGGGTCCGCGCCGGAGCCCTCCGGGCAATTCGCCCGCTCGTCCAGCGGGCGTTCCGCCCCGACGTGTTCGCGGGGAACGGTTCCGCGGCCGCCCCGGCGAGCGGGCGGAATGCCGGGGTCCGCGCCGGAGCCCTCCGGGCATTTCGCCCGCTCGCGGGACGCCAGCTCGCGGAACGCCCGCTCGCGGGACGCCAGCTCGGCAAGCTCCCGCTCGGCCGAGCGATCGGGGGTCACGAGGCGCTCGTCGCGGTCGTCGTCGGGTCGGCCGGGGCGTACGTCACCGTGAGCCGTGCTCCCTCACGCTCGACCGAGTCCGGCCGGAACGCCTGGGACATGGCGTCGAAGGTCCGGAGGACCCGGGCGGCCGAGGCGTCGTCGCTCGTGTGCAGGACGACGGTGCGGAACGGCTGGCCGGTCTCCCCGGTGCGCGGGGTGAACCGGTCGACCCGCACATCCTGGTCGGCGAGCACCTGACCGAGCGCGATCATCGCCCGCGAGTCGACCTGTCCGGCGCGGAACTGCGACTTCGTGCCGTCGTCCGCACGCAGGGCCGGGTTCGAGGCGAGCTCGGTCCCCAGCGTCTTCCGGACGTCGGTGGCCCGGGTGATCGCGGTCTCGGCGGCACCGGCTCCCTCGGCGTGGATCCGGCGGACCTCGACCTGCTGGTCACCGGTGCCGAAGGTCGCGACGGCCGTGGAGTTCTCGATCGCCTGCCGCACGTCGGTGGACGAGTTGCCGCCGGTGCGCATGGAGTCCGTCGTGATGACGTAGTCCGAGTCCTTCCAGCCGTTCGGGGACTGCCGTTCCACCGCTCCGTCGGTGTCGAGCTTGTAGTACCAGACGACGTTGTTCCGGGCGAAGCCGTCGTCCACCAGGTCGACCCACATGGCGTCGTCGACCAGCAGACGCGAGGACTTCGGCACGTTGTCGCCCACCCACTGCTCGGCCTGCTGCATGGGCAGGTCGAGGTTGCCGAGCAGGAACCCGCGCAGCTGGGTCCCCCACAGCGGCACCGCGACGACGAGCGCCGCAGCCGTGACGACGGCCCAGGTGATGCCGAGGCCGCGCCGTGCTCTCGGGCCGAACCGGCTCCGGGTGTGGACCCGACCGGCGATCGTCAGGACGGCACGCTCGGCGGTGTACGCGACGAGGAGCGCCGCGAACGGGATGAGCATGATGACGTACGGCACCGGCAGGTACCCGTTCGGCCGGAACATCACCGCGAGCAGGAACACGAGCATCGCGGCGATCGGTCGGACCCGGCGCAGGAACAGCCCGACGACTGCGGCGACCGAGCCGAGCACGATGAACACCGGGTCGAGGGCCCACCACTGCGCGGCGGCCTCGTTCGCCAGGCTGCCCCCGTCGAACACCGATCCGGAAGCGGTCCGCGAACCGAGCTGGTAGGTGACGCCCTCCCACAGGCTGACCCGCCCGGCACCCGGCACGAGTTCGCCCTTCACCGCGGCGAGCAGCAGGTACCCGCCGCCGATCAGCACGAGCACGGCCCCGGCGACGCTGAGCGTGTACCGGCGGGTGCTCTTGTCGGCGCGACGCACGGCCATCCAGATGAGGAACGGCAGCGCGAGCAGGTAGGTCTCCTTGGACAGCACGGCGATGCCGAGGCAGGCAGCGGCACCGGCGAACCCGGCGAGCTGCTGGCGACGGCTCAGCACGAGGACGAACGCGGCGAGCAGCCAGGGCGTCGCGACGTTGTCGATGTACACGGTGCGGTGGTACTGGAGCGCGAGCGGTGACAGCGCGAAGACGAGTCCGGCCACGGCCGCCGTGATCCGTCCGGCACCGAGCCGCCGGGCCAGGACGAACAGCAGGATGCTCGAGACGGCGGAGAAGAACACCATGGCCTCGCGCCCGGCCTCCACCGCGAAGGGGTACCGCGCGAACGCCCCGGTCAGCCCGGTGTACCCGGCGATCTGGATCCATCCGAGCGGCGGGTGGTCGTACCAGTACGTGTAGTGGGTGAGCTCGCCGAGGTTCGTGATCGCCCACGCTTGGGCGGTGTACGTCCCCTCGTCGTCGATGCGCTGCGGTGTGCCCGACATGTTCCAGGCCTGGACGAGCACGGTCACCGCGACGACGGGCAGCAACCACGTCAGGCTGGCTGCGTGCCGGCGGAACCACGCCCCGATGCCGGTGCGGTGGGCGGTGGAGCCACCACGGATCGGGATGCCCGTGGTGTCGGTGATGCTGGCGGTCATCGGGTGCCTCCCGTGGTGGTGCCGGCGAACGCATGATCGGACGACGCTGCGCCCGCGGACGACGCTGCGCCCGATCCGTCGAGGTCCGAGGCGAAGCCGACCACCTGTCCGTTGCGGTGCTGGCCGGTGTGCTCGGTCTTCTCCCACCCGTTCTGGCCCTTGGCGTGCCGGACGACTGCCCGGACCGCCGCGGCGGCGAGGAACACCTGGTAGGGCACCAGGCCGAGCACGAGCCGCACGTAGTCGCGGAGCCGGACCTTCTCGCCGTACAGTCGGCCGAACTCGTTCAGCCCGACGATCTCGACGGCCAGCAGCATGAGCGTCGGAGCGACCGGGATGAACGACACCAGGGCGATCGCCGTCGGCACCTTGACGAACAGGATCATCAGGACGCTCAGCGGGATGAGCAGCCCGGTGGCCGCCTGGATGAACGGCATCGTGAGCATGTAGCGGGCGAAGAACCGCTGCCGGAAGGACGGCAGCTTCTTCCACTCCCCCTTGCCCAGCACCTGCAGGAAGCCCTGGTTCCACCGCGTGCGCTGCTTGAGCAGCGAGGCGAAGGTCGGCGGGGTCTCCTCGCGGGTGACGGCCTCGGGGCTGTAGGCGACGACGACCTTCGCGCCGTCGGCGGAGAGCCGCACGCCGAGCTCGCAGTCCTCGGCGAGGCAGTGCGCGTCCCAGCCGTTCGACCACTCCAGGCGGGAGCGCGTCACGAAGACGGTGTTGCCCCCGAGCGGGATGAACTTGGACCCGGCGTGGAAGTGCAGGCGCGAGCGGAACCAGAAGTAGTACTCCAGGACGTTCCGGAGCGACCACCAGCTCGACGTGAAGTTCATCAGCTGGACGCCGCCCTGCACCACGTCGGCGTCGGTCTCCTGGAACCGCGAGTCGACGAGGGAGAGCAGCCGCGGGTAGACCTCGTCCTCGGCGTCGAACACCCCGACGATGTCGCCCGTCGCGTGCTGGAGCGCCAGGTTCATCGCCTTCGGCTTGTTCTTCGGCAGGGTGTCGTCCACCACGACCCTGATCAGGGAGGGGTGCCGAGCCGCCGCAGCACGCACGACGGCGTCGGTCTCCGGGTCGTCCTCCCCGACGATCGCGATGATCTCGAAGTCGGGGTGGTCCTGGGTCGCGAGCATGTCGAGCGTCTGCCCCATCACGTCCTGCTCGTGCCGACCGGGCACCAGGAGCGTGAACCGGTGTGCCGCCGGCCGCGGGGTCTGGCTGAAGCTGGTGGACTTCAGCGCGTCCCGGGACCGCCAGGCGTGCAGCATCCACCAGAGGGTGGTCAACGCGATGATCGTGAGCAGCACGGAGAGGGCGATGAGGGTCGAGTAGCCGAGCCACTCGCCCAGCGACCAGGCGGCCTGTGGGAGCTGCCCCGAGCCTCCCGTCGGCACGTCCGTGGTCCCGCGGTTCGGGACGTCCCCGGTCGTGCCGGGGCGTTCGTCGGGCTGGAGCAGCGGCCCTGCGGCCGTCAGCAACACGGCTGAGATGGTCATTCGGGGAACCCCTTCGGACGTGTGTCGGTGGACCGGAAGACGAGGGCCTTGTACGCGGCGAACCGGAACGCGGTGCCGAGGACGAGGCCGATGCCGTTGCCGGCGACGTTGTCGGCGAGGGTGGACGTGAAGCCGAGGACGTAGTGCGAGACGAACAGGCAGGCAGCGGCGATGCCGAGACCGACGAGGTTCGTGGCAGCGAAGAGCAACCCCTCGCGGACGGTCTCGCGGCGGCCGGTCTGGCGCTGGGAACGGAAGGTGATGAAGCGGTTGCCGAGCCACGCGACCGAGGTTGCCACGATGGCCGACACGATCTTCGCGGCGATGGGACCGTCCGACATGACGGTGGCGCGGAGCAGGTTGTAGACACCCAGGTCGATGACGAAGCAGACGGCACCGATGGTGCCGAACGACGCGAGTTGCCTCGCGGTGGCGAGCAGGCGCGGGACCGTGCCAGGGCGCACGGTCCGCACCGCACCGGTGTCGGGTGACACCAGAACGGGGGTACGAGTTCGGGTCATGCCCCCGATTCGGGGGGCGTGGCTGGGTGGTTTGGGCGGGGTACGCGACTTGCCAGGCCTCTGCCAGATGCGCGACACATGCCGTTCATCTTGACGATCCGTCAGCTGCGGTGGTCGGGGCGCACGGACGACGGACGGGAGGCCCGGTGCCAGCTGGCACCGGGCCTCCCGTCCGTCGGTCGGTTGCGTCTACGCGGGGCGCGACGACGGGGACACGTTCTTGGACGCGTCCCGTTCCGGGATGTCGCCGAGTGCCTCGTCGATCGCCGCGAGGGCGTCCGCGTCGAGCTTGACGCCGGCGGCCTTGACGTTGTCGGTGACCTGCTGCGGACGCGAGGCGCCGACGATGGCGCTCGCGACGTTCTCGTTCTGCAGGGTCCACGCGATCGCGAGCTGCGCGAGCGTGAGGCCGGCCTGGTCGGCGACGGGCTGCAGGCGCTGCACGGCTTCGAGGACCTCGTCGCGCATGAACCGCTTGATCATGTCCGCGCCGCCCTTCTCGTCCGTGGCACGCGAACCCTCGGGCAGGGGCTGACCCGGCTTGTACTTGCCGGTCAGGACGCCCTGCGCGATGGGCGACCAGACGATCTGCGACAGGCCGAGCTGCTTCGAGGCGGGGACGACCTCGCCCTCGATGACCCGCCACAGCATCGAGTACTGCGGCTGGTTCGAGATGAGCTGGAAGCCGAGCTCCTTGGCGAGTGCGGCACCGGCGCGGATCTGCTCGGCGGACCACTCGCTGACGCCGATGTAGAGCGCCTTGCCCTGGCGGACGACGTCGGCGAAGGCCTGCATCGTCTCTTCGAGGGGGGTCTCGTAGTCGTAGCGGTGTGCCTGGTAGAGGTCGACGTAGTCGGTCTGCAGTCGCTCGAGCGAGCCGTCGATCGACTCCATGATGTGCTTGCGGCTGAGGCCGACGTCGTTGTGCCCCTTCGGGCCGGTCGGCCAGTAGACCTTCGTGAAGACCTCGAGGGACTGGCGCCGCTCGCCCTTGAGCGCCTCGCCGAGGACGGTCTCGGCGGCGGTGTTGGCGTACGTGTCCGCGGTGTCGAACGTGGTGATGCCGGCGTCGAGCGCTGCCCGCACGCACTGGGTGGCGACGTCGTTCTCGACCTGCGAGCCGTGCGTCAGCCAGTTGCCGTAGGTGATCTCGGAGATCTTGAGTCCGGAGTTGCCCAGGTACCTGAATTCCATGGTCCCGACGCTACTGGAGTGAGCGCGCACGTGAGGGGTCCCGCGAGTGCCTGTCGGGGTGGGTGGGGCGTGTGGGCGTGCGGTTGGGTGGGTCCGAGTCCGAGTCCGAGTCCGAGTCCGAGTCCGAGTCCGAGTCCGAGGTCAGGTCGGGGGTCGGGGGTCGG